>NZ_JAVRCL010000046.1:0-66883 GCF_034530775.1 Nostoc sp. DedSLP04
TTTTTTCTTTTAATCCTTTTATTCAGAATACTCGGAAAGTGACAGAAGAGGGGTAAATCATCACAAACCTATTTAATCCTGCACGTAGTCTTGTCCTGTCACCAATGCCAATTCTGCTCGCATAAACTCACGCCCCAAGTAAGCCGCATGATCCAATCGGCTCACTGGGCAAGGTTTTATTGACTCAAACACTTGAATGCAAATTTCTTTAGCAGTTCTTCCAGTAAATAGGGCAGTTGGTTGTCGTTCCACTTTGACGGTTGCAGGAATGGGTTTTCCGGTTTCTGGATCGATAGCCAATCCTTGCTCGTTCACTTCATTGGTAAAATGTTTCGCACAAATTAAGCCTGCTCCCCGATCTAAGTAGATGATAAAATAACCGGCCGGATCGAGTTCTAAAAATCGCTTGGATAGTTTGTAGTCAATTGCTGCAATCGTTTCCACTGTCGTTATCATATTTTTTAAACTCCAAAACAAAAAGCACCGCTCTAAACGTCAACAGAAGTCTGAGCTTCATATCTTCAGTGAATGCAGAGAAGAGTAGTGTAGATAATTGGGCATTACTGTTGAGTTCAACAATAAGCAAGAGAGCAAAAGTCTTAAAGCACTCTCAGACTTTTGCCTGTGGCTACTTTTACTGTTATTTCACAGTCGCATTTGCTTCCTCCCGTAGAACTTTTGTGGCTTCCACCATGTTCTTTAAAGCTGGAATCACCTCTGACCATCTCCGAGTTTTCAAACCACAATCTGGATTTACCCAAATTTGTTTTACCGATAAATTAGCAATTCCAGTCCGCAATTGTTGTAAAATCTGCTCAGTTGTCGGGACAACGGGACTATGAATATCGTAGACTCCATTACCAACTTGATGTGAGTAACCACCCTCTGTGATTTCTCGCAAAGTTTGATTGTTGCTGCGACTATTTTCAATCGAAATAACATCAGCATCTAACCGTTCAATATCCTTGATGATGTCACCAAATTCGCAGTAGCACATGTGGGTATGAATTTGGGTTTGGGGTTGGGCTACTGCTGTCGCCAAACGAAATGCATCTACAGCCCAAGAAAGATATTCATTCCAGCGCTCAACCTTTAAAGGTAAACCCTCACGCAGCGCTGGTTCATCAACTTGAATTACCTTTGCACCAGCTGCTTCCAAATCCGCTACCTCATCCCGCAACGCTAAAGCAATTTGGAAAGCTTGTTCTGACCTAGAAATATCGGTACGGGGATAAGACCAATTTAAGATAGTTACAGGAGCCGTCAACATCCCTTTTACAGGTTTTTCCGTCAAAGATTGAGCGACTTTAAACTCACGTACCGTCATTGGCGCAGTCCGAACCACATCACCGTAAATAATTGGTGGACGAACATAACGACTACCGTAGCTTTGCACCCAACCATTTTCAGTGAAAGCGAAGCCTGATAACTGTTGTCCAAAAAATTCCACCATATCGGTGCGTTCAAATTCACCATGAACTAAAACATCTAATCCTAATTCCTCTTGTAGTTTAATGCTGTCGGCAATTTGAACATCAATTGCAGCTTCGTATTCTGACTGATTCAATTCACCCCGTTTATAACGCATTCGGAGTTGGCGAACTTCAGAGGTTTGGGGAAAAGAACCAATTGTAGTTGTCGGGAACAGAGGAAGCGAAATTTGGGAATCAAGCCGCAATCCATAGGATAAGGAGCGCTGAAAATCATCAGTCTTCAGAGTTTTCAGTCTTTCTTGAACTGACTGATTTGCTGGATTAAACTCCTCGAACTTATTCCAGCCAGTCTCGAGAATTTCTTGCTCTCTTTTAGTGTTTTCTCCTGTTATTGTCCGAGCCAAGAAAACCACTTCTTGAAGTTTCTGTTCTGCAAAACTTAAGACATCGCGTAGCTTTGATGGTAATTGTTTTTCTCGTTTGGCATCGTAGGGAACAAATTGTAAAGAAGCAGATGGTTGAATATGTAGAGATGTTCCATGTAAAGTCTCTACAATATCTTGCAAAATGGGAATAACTTTCTCGGAACGAACTTGCCAAATATTTCTTGCGTCTAGAATCCCTGCACCTAGTCGCTTATTTGCTGGGAAACCGTAAGTTTTAATTAACTCTAAGTTGCGTCCGCGTGTCAAGTCTAAGCTAATAGCAGCAACAGGTAAATCTATCACCCAAGGGTAAGTTTCACCCAAATCATCAAAATAAGTAACCAAGTGTAGGGGTATTCCAACTAACGAAAGTGATTGATAAACTGTTTGAAAGTGTTCTTTCCACGAATTAGCATCACTTAAAACAAGCGCAGGTTCATGTATTTGTACTTCTTCTACTCCCAGATTTTTTAATTCAGTGAGTAGGTTTATGTATAGCGGAATTAACTTTGATACTGCTTGCTGAATATTTAGTGCTAGTTTGCTTAAGCGCAGTAGAGTACAGGGGCCAAGTACAATCGGAATTGCCCGTTTTCCTAATGTTTTTTGAGCGCGGCTAACTCGTTCTAAAAAGTCACTGAAATCAGATGGTAATATTGATTCTGCAATTTCCGGGACGAGATAGTGATAGTTAGTATCAAACCACTTGGTCATTTCCAAGGCAGGAATTCCTTCTTTACCCCGTGCCATTGTAAAGTAGCGTTCTAACCCGGAAAGCTGTTGAAATCTTTCAGGAATTAGCCCAAAACGAAATGTCCAGTCAAGTACATGATCGTAGAGAGTTGTGTCTCCAATTCCAATATGGTCAATTCCGGCTTCAAGTTGGGTTTTCCAGTTAGATTCCTCGACTTTTCGCACGGTTTGGAGTAATGATTCTGACTCTAGATTACCACTCCAAAATGCTTCTAGCGCTTTTTTGACTTCCCGGTTTTTACCAATGCGGGGATAGCCTAATGTTGCTGTTTGAATCTGCATTACTTTCTATTCCTTTGAAGACTAATGATTTAAGTACTAAAGATTAAGAACTGGGAAATTTTACCCAGTCATCAATTAACAACAACTTATGTTTAATTTTGCCCACTTATTTAGTGGTGGAATCTTTGCTAAAATCCCCTTTTTCAAAGGTTCAGGTCGTTCTGACCAAGGCAGTGAACCATCGGATTTAGCATAATATTGAGTTGCACATTTCAGTACAGCAGATGCACAGCCGTCAACTGGTAAATCGCCAAAGAGATAAGTTGATTTCCCTTCTGCTGTAAAGGCAATAACACAAGAATGGTTACAAGCACTCATGCATTCAACTCCCTGAATGTGGAATTTATTTCGCAATTCCCAATCTTGTGCAAGTTGTTGAAGCTGTTGTAGTAGTTGTTCACCTTTACTTTCACCAACTCGTTTACCGTTTTGCCACACGCTGTCACAAGTCGTGCAAACAAATAAAGTATGTTGTTTATTGAGCATTAATTTTTAAGTTTGTAGAAAGAAGTCTGAATCGCAGACATGAAAAATTTTTACAGTTGTGCAACTGCAACATAACTGTAAATTTGGCAGAAATAATTCTGTAAAAGCTTTCACGCCAGCGAAAACTAGCGCAAATGACAGTTAGACCAAAGCATAATTGCAATTATCAATAAACTGTCTGTAATTTCACAGCCATGAGTAGTCTGTGGGGTATCTCTGGCACTATGAGAACGTGAAACTGATGTATCGTTGAAATATTTATGGCAATATTCACCTGTACCTCGCAGATGGGTATGAGTTTGTCTGTTACTTTCGGCGGGCATTCTGACTCACAAGGTGAACCTTGATTACAGCTGCGGGACAGTGCCGGATTTACACCGGACTTTCCCCCTTGCGTCTGATGGCTGACTCCCACCAGAACCGAGTTCTAAACTTAGACTATATCATTGTTTACAGTTTAATGCAAAATTCAATCACCTGTTTTGTTATTGCCGGAAAAATCTGATTTAGGGAGATCCAAAAAATAAAATGCCCAGCCGGATCAAGGATATTATGTCCACACGACTATATCTTTGGCGATGAAAGCCCTTCCCTACGGGACGCTGCGCGAACAGACGAAAGCGACGGCTGGTCACTTTATTATTGGTAAGTGCCTTAACAAGAAACTTACTTACCTTTGCTGTAAATATTGGAGAATACCGCGAACGATCGCCTCAGCCATCCGATTATCATACTCTGGGTTCGCTAGTCTGGGGTTATCTTCAGAACCTGTTACAAAACCAGTTTCTATTAAAATTGCGGGCATAGAACTTTTTCTCAGCACATAAAATCTAGCTCGTTTTACTCCTCGGTCTTTTAATGTCGGAATGGCTTGAAGAATGCTTTTGTGAACCACTTGCGCTAAACGATAACCCCGGTCGTAATGATAGGTTTCTAAACCATTTGCACTAGGGTTGTTATCAATTGAATTTGCATGAATGCTCACGAATAAGTCTGCATGAACATGTTCTGCCATGACAACTCTAGGAGCAAGATCGATAAAATAGTCAGCATCCCTTGTCATGATGACTTTAATACCATTTTGCTCTAAAAGTGAGGCGACCTTTTTACCAATCCTCAAGATGATATCCTTTTCTTGCAGTCCATGAAGACCAATAGCACCTGCATCTTTTCCCCCATGTCCAGGGTCGATAATTATGATTATTCGTCCTTTGGGAGGACGAGGTATAGGTTGTGAGGTTTCGGATGCAGTCGTTGGTGGAGACTCAAGGTCTGGGAATGGTGTTGGTAAAGGAGGAAAAACAATTGGGGGTTTTGTTATAGAAGCAGAGGGTGGTAAAACTAAGCGATCGCGCTGAAATTCTAATGCTAATATTTGAGAACTAATTTGGTTGAGTTGCTTAATTTGTACCCTAGACGCAGGTTGAACGTAAATTACTACCGCTTCTCTTTCTTGCTGTTGTAGACGTACTCTCAACACGGGACTATTTGCATTCAGAGTCGGCCCGGTAATATTGCCTGCGAGTTTAGCATTAGGGATAGCGATTCGGTAAAGGGCTGTTTGTCTATCCCAGTTACTCGTGACATTTGATAAACTGCGATCGCTTTTAATTAGCAGTTGTGTACCATTGCTTGCCAATTCTACAGACTCAATTGTGGAAGGGGAAGTAGG
Organism: Nostoc sp. DedSLP04; assembly: GCF_034530775.1. NCBI lineage: Bacteria > Bacillati > Cyanobacteriota > Cyanophyceae > Nostocales > Nostocaceae > Nostoc > Nostoc sp. DedSLP04. Next base: position 5,052 of record NZ_JAVRCL010000046.1, read on the forward strand.
TAATTGGGTAACTGAGTCAGGTTGATTATTGCTTTGTTGTGACTTGATTACTCCATTATCAGGTAACAGTACTATACCGTCGCTACCACTAACCGTTGCCCGCCAATCAGGACTATTTTTGTCTATGCGTAAGGTCATGCGGACGGTGGGTATTGCAGTTTGTAGTTGAGTAAATTGAATGCTGTTGACACCGTATCGGTTGATCGACTGCTGTTGTTGCAGACTAGGCGATAAAGTTGCACCTTTAATATTAATATCTATAACGCTACGATTCTCGCTGCGATTTACCTCAATTTGTGAATGATTACTGCCATGAGTGCGGATAAAAAATCCATCTCCTGTGACTAGTAAATTTTCAATAATATTTGTCTGCGATGTCGTTTGTGCAACTTTTCTATCAGTCACCACACTGTAAATTCCACTTGCAGATGATGTTGTCTCTACCCGTTCTGGCGATAGTAACTGTACTACCCATTGATTGCCAGTTCTTGATGTAAATTTTACAAGTTGTGGATCGAGAGTGTAACCTGAATTCAGTTCTACAACTATGCGAGTCTTTTGTTCGTCAAATTGTCCAAAGCGGATAGCACGAATTGCACCACCTACAGATTGAGTAAAACTAGGTTTTCCTAAAGTAGTTCCAGGTAAATCAATTACCAAACGAGTGGGATTAAAAATTAACTGTGCCTGGGGTTGTACAGCATCATCAGTCGTAAATTCCAGCTGCTTGGAGACACCATCAAATCGCCAAGATTCTAGTTTTGCAGCAAGTGCGGGAGATGTGAGTATGGCAATACTTAATATTGTACTGGGTAGCAACCAGTGTATTTTCACAGAGTACTCTCCTGTTTCGATTTTATAACATAAGACAATTTGTATTTACTTCTACTCACACCAGTAGTAACCCAGCAGAAATACTTTGCTGCTAAGTGTCCGTTTAGCTGGGTATTTAAATGCAACTAAATTGCTTTAAATATTACTCACACTCTCTAATTTTGTTTGCTCAAAACATTACAAAATTTTTGGAAATTTTGCGTACAACTATTCAAAAATCTAGCAAAAACACTCGAATCTTTAATCGAGTTAATTACAGTTGAATCAACTTAAATAAATTTTATTTAAACATTAGCCATGCTGAGTTTTCGCAAGGTATAGTTGATAGCTGTATATTTTTGCTTTTGATATCGCGATTGTTGTTTGGTAAAATCCACTACCTATGGACTTTTACTAACGCAGATACAAAAAACGATGGATGATATTAGTCTTAACTCTGAGTAGAGAAAATTTTGCAACATCTGTACCTCGCAGATTTTTTAGGTGTGTTAACATCGGCGGGTCTTCTGACTTTGAGAGGATGTTTGAACACAATCTCATTACAGCTGCGGGACAGCGCCGGATTCACACCGGACTTTCCCCGTTTCCTCTAGTGGCTGTTCCCCACTAGAACCGACTAATCGACCCATTATATAGCATGGTGAGGAAAATAATACAAGAGCAAATTTTAGTTAACAGTCACGATTATTTGAAGATTTCATGACATTAAAGAAGTCTTGGTTGTCATAACCAAGACTTCTAGTGAATTTATTCAATTGAATACGCTTACACAATTGCTTATCCCAAATTACTGAAGAAAGTTCCCCAAAGGATTCCCGTTACTCCCACAGCAATTAAAAGGTTAGTGAAAAACTTACCTAATTCAATTTCTTTTCCCAGCACTTTGTCGTCTTGACCTGCGGTGAAAAACAATGACCAAGCTTGGTTGAGATTGATTTTCTCAAAGTTGGTGAAATCAGGTCGAAAAACAACGGGGCCAATTAAATCCTTTTTAGGGAAGTCAAAATCAGTTCTCATAACTCTCCTCACTGAATGTTCTATTTGAATGTAATTTTTGAATAGTCAAAATTATCTACAAGCTAGTCAGCCATCCAATCAGGCCGTGTCCGGTGATTACTTCAAAAGCGATGAGTGAGACAAAACCAATCATTGCCAAACGACCATTGAGTTTTTCAGCATACTCGGTAAAGCCAACTCTTGGAGTTTGGTCTACATAAACCTTTGGTTCAACTGCAAAGTTGTCAAGTTGACCGAGTTCGTTGATGGTGAAACCTTTGCTAGTCATGTCTTTTTTTCCTTCGCTGGTTTATGTAACTAAATATAACGTTATGTAAATAATATTTGCAAGTACTTGACAAAACAATTAAGTGTGGCGAACCGTACTAAATTAAGTCGTAGATACCGTATCTGTGAAAAGAAAGCAATTATTGTTCGTTTGTAAGCATCATTTTTTCATGTTGCTGCCGTTACTCCGATGGCGCTGCTTCGCCCGCCGTAGGCGATGGTCTACGACCGACCGTAGGTCATCGCACTGCACTTGATATGCCCCCCTACCGGATTGAAGTTGATCCAAAATACATGGTCTACTGAAAAATTAGACCCTTAAATAATCTGGCTGCAAAAGACACTTATTAAATATGGACACAGTAGCGTTCACGGGTATTTCGTCCTTCGGCTGGCTGTACTGGATAATACAGCCGCATTTAGCTATGCATATTCCGGATGGCTTTTTGAATCTACCCGTTATCCTTATCACCTGGATAATTGCCATCGGTCTAATTGCACTAGCTATTAGGCAGGCACAGGCAGAATACCAAGAACGAGCTGTACCTTTAATGGGAGTTTGTGCAGCATTTATCTTTGCAGCACAGATGATTAATTTTCCAATTCCAGGGGGCACTTCTGGTCACCTTTTGGGTGGAACACTAGCCGGAGCTTTATTAGGGCCGTGGGCTGGTTCGCTAGTGATGGTTGCAGTGTTCATTGTCCAGGGCGTTCTGTTTCAGGATGGTGGACTGACAGTGTTAGGAGCCAACATCTTTAACATGGGATTAATCGGTACATTTGGTGGTTACTATCTCTATCGCACAGTGAGATTTGCTATCGGGCGCGATCGCTTATCTGGAGTAGTGATTGCAGCGGCGATCGCAGCCTGGACAAGTGTAGTGGTAGCTTCAATTGTATGTGCCTTGGAACTTGCTATCTCTGGAACAGTTCCTCTGGCGGTAGCTTTTACCGCGATGGCTTCTTGGCACGTTCTCATTGGCATTGGCGAGGCGCTGATTACTGTAATAGCACTTAGTTTCATCTGGCGGACTCGACCTGAGCTACTTTACGATCCCCCCCGTCAAACGAAATCACCTGTCTCTCGTCCCCTATCTCGGTATTAAAGGTATTTATTGAATCAGGAGTGAACGCTTATGAGTAGCAACCTCTCGCGATCGCGTAACCGTGCCTTTGTCATTGCTGGCTTAGGTATTGCCCTGCTAATTGCAATTTTCCTTTCACCACTGGCTAGCAAAAATCCAGACGGACTCGATAGAGTTTCACAAGACCTCAAATTTGACAGCAAGGCACATGAAGATACGCCAGCTCGGAAGTTACCCTTTTACGGCATATTTGATGAGTATGCCCTCAGAGGTGTACCAGAAGCGATCGCCACTCCCTTAGCTGGTTTAATCGGAACCTTAGCAACTTTCGGTTTAGCTTGGGGGATTGGCAAACTAGTTGTGCGCGGTTCAACTTCACCTTCCACAGAGCATGATGGCTATTCAGACTCAGATGAGTAAAAGGGAGTGGGGACTGGGTGCTGGAGATTGGAACGCTTGATAACTGATAACTGATTTAAGTGGGAACTTAACATCATGCTGCTGCACGTTGGAGCATTTGTAGTAGATATCGATAGTAAACAGGCTACTCCCTGGCACAAACTTGCTCCCCGTACCCGGATACTATGCACATTGTTGTTTGTATTTGCTACTGTCCTTACCCCAGATGGGCATTGGTGGACTTGGGCTATTTATGGATTAGCTTTAGTCAGCCTACTCTTGCTAAGTCGAGTCACCTTACCAATACTGCTCAAACGCTTGGCAGTAGAGTTCACATTTATTGGTGTTGTTCTGTTGGGTACTTTATTTCGAGGTGGTGGCGAGGTGTTATGGTCTTGGGGGCCACTACAGATTACAACAGTGGGGCTGACTATTTTGGGTAGTGTGACGCTTAAAGCATTGCTATCACTTTTGATACTGAACTTATTGACTTTAACAACTTCAGTAACGGCGCTGCTTCATGCCCTACTTGAATTGAGAACTCCACCACTACTAGTAGCAATTCTGGCATCTATGTATCGCTATATCAGCATATTAATTGGCGAGTTTAACGCTATGCGTCGAGCAGCCGAGTCCCGAAACCTGATGAACAGCAATCGCTCGATACGTTTAATTGTCGGTAACATGATTGGAGCGTTGTTTATCCGCACTTATGACCGGGGAAATCTGGTTTATCAGGCGATGCTATCACGAGGTTATCAAGGAGTACCACCGATGATGGAAAAAGTTTCGTCAGGGGGACAGCGAGATTTTGTAGCTTTGAGTTTGACTGTAATTTTGGTACTACTAGGTCAGGCTATTTACTGGCGGAAATAATATTTGTTCGTATTGTCTCAATGCACCATAATCCAATATCAATTCAAAATCTTAGCTATATCTATCCTGACGGAACTCAGGCTTTGAGAGATATTAATTTGTCTATCAAAGCAACTGAGCGAGTAGCATTAATCGGAGCTAATGGTTCGGGAAAATCCACCTTGCTGTTACATCTCAATGGAATTATCATGCCTGGGTCGGGACAGATAACGATTGGTCAATGGCCATTAACTGTTGAGAATTTGCGAAACATTCGGAATTTTGTCGGCTTGGTGTTCCAGAATCCTGATAATCAGTTATTCATGACAACAGTTTGGGAAGATGTTGCTTTTGGCCCGATGAATATGGGTGTGCAAGGTGAAGAATTACAACAGCGAGTTCTGCAAGCAATGGCAGCAGTTGATATCGATCCCCAATGGTATGGGCAACGCTATACAGGTAATTTATCTGGAGGTGAAAAGAAACGGATTGCGATCGCCGGAGTTTTAGCCATGAACCCGCAGATATTAGTATTTGATGAACCCTCGGCTCAATTAGATCCTCGTTCTCGCCGTCAATTAATCGAACTGCTGCACAGTTTACCTCTGACACAACTGATTGCAACGCATGATTTAGATTTAGCTTTGGATTTGTGCGATCGCACTGTTGTTCTCAGTCAAGGTCAAGTTGTGTACGATGGCGCAACTGAACAAGTAATGAGCAATCCAGAGTTCTTGGTTAGGCACGCTTTAGAGTCACCATTATGCTATAGCCGCCCTTACTGTCAGCTGGAACATGCACCTGTCAGTCCATCTCCACGAGCGTGAATTTGTTTGAATCAGTCATATGAAATTGCTACCCAACAAGATTTTTTAGCAGTAATTTAGATTTCAGCTAGTAGTAAATTGTTACTTAATCAATTCCAAACCCATCAAAAACCAAAAATAGCTATATGGATTCTCATCAAGAAAACTCATCTAATATAAAGCATAATTACAGTGAAGCATCTCTAAATGATTTGGTGAAGCGATTGTCCCGTATTGAAGGACATATTCGGGGTGTCAAGAATATGGTTGAAGCCAGTCGTCCTTGTCCGGATGTATTGGTTCAAATAGCTGCTGTTCGAGGAGCAGTTCAGCAAGTTGGTCGAATTATTTTACATGAATATCTCAAGGAATCCGTTGCTCGAACTACCCAAGAGGGAGATATTAAAACTGAGATTGAAGCATTAAAGACAGTGTTAGATCGCTTTTTTCCCTAGATTTAGGTTTGCTACGCAGTGAAGTTATTGCTAATTGGATGCTATTAGCAAATGGTTAGGGTTTTAGAGATTGTTCATTCAAGTTGATTACAGTTGTATAGTAGCTATTTTGGCAAAGTATAGTGATGCCTAACAAACTTGAGCGACTTATATCCTTACTAATTTGTTTGTGTTTTTTAGTTCAGTCTGTACCGGCTCTTGCCCAAACTCCAGAAGAATGGGTCACTCTCGGAAAGCGCATACATGGAGGTTTTGGTAGTTATATTGCTTTAGGAATCCGTATAGGATTAGATGCAATGAAGCGTCTTGATGCTAAATCACGCGAATTGGATGTTACTTACTTTGATGGTGCTAATGCGCCATGTCCTTGCGTTGCGGATGGCATTATGATTGCTACAGTTGCTACGCCGGGGCAAAACTCACTACGGGTCATACCCTCTAAAAGCGACGCAAGTAACTTTGCGGTTGTTGTGATTAAGAATAAGAAAACAGGAGAATTACTACGTTATGTAATACCAGCCACGGCTCGTTATCTTCTTGATAAGTGGAACCAGGATCTAAGCGATCGCCAGCGCTACGATGCAGTCATGAATACTTCTAGTGATTCTCTATTTCATGTTGATAGTAATAAGAGAATAATTGAAATCCCCAAAATTCAGTATAATAATTAATTTAATACTTTTGCTTTTTCTAAATTTTCAGCATAATTTCTAATTGACAAAAGCAATATTATCTTAATCTCTCACCGATGCTTTTATAGGAGAGCCTCATCAGCAATTGCATCTGGCAGTTGATGGTTCAGCCGCCGTAGAGGTTGATATAGATAGCCAAAAGCGATCGCTATTATAGTCAAGATTCCGACGACAATAAACAACAAAGCAATACCATATCCTCGACCGACACCAATAAGCTTGCCAATGCTTCCGGCTAATAACCCTCTAGGAGCAAGTAATGGCTCAAAAACTCCATCGGCTAAAGGCCCTGCAATTAGATAGGCAAGCGGTAGTGATACCAAAGCAAGCATACTTCGCACGGCAAACACACGTCCTTGAACAGCAGGTGCGACTTTGCTCTGCCAAATGGCTTGGTCACAGCCATTAATCATGGACACCCCAAAATAGTAGATGAAAGCAGCTGCAAAGAAGACCGGAACAGAAGGTCTAAGCCCCGCAAGTATTATGGACAATGCACCTGATAGGGTAAAACCAAACACACCAAGGATACGGTTCTTGGGGCCGCCCCAAACGCTCATCACCAGACCACCAACCAACATACCGCTTCCACCAATGGACAGTACCGTACCCAGTACGTTAGCCGTAGCAAAGGCTAATACCAGTGGTGTAACTAGTACGCTGACAACTCCGATTAAGAAATTAATGGCAGCAAAGAAAATCAACAATCCTAGTAGTCCGGGTCGAGCAGTAATGTATGTCCACCCATAGGTGAACTCCCGCAGCTGCCAACTTTTCTTCACTTCATGCTCTGCGGTAGTTTTCGGCTCAGGGAATCGGACGAGTAGCAGCATCACCAGGGAAAAGAGAAAAGTAACGCAGTCGATCAGGATTACGCCCTGAATCTGAATAGTCACAACCAGCACACCTGCTAACATCGGTGAAAGCAGCCGTGAAGTTGCCTCTGCAAATTGCACCATACCACTGGCACGACCAAGGTGTTGCTTTGGAACAAGCATTGTAGTTGCAGCAGCATAAGCTGGCCATTGGAAAGCGCTAAAGGTCGAACTAACTGCTACAACTAAGTAGATATGCCAGACTTGAAGCTGACCAACCAAGAGCAACAGCACAATAGCTAGCGTACTCAGTCCTGCTCCAGCATCGCTAAGTATCATGCAAGTGCGTCGGTTCCAGCGATCTACAAGCACACCGACCAAGGGTGACAACAAAATGCTTGGCAGTATTGCGAACAAAGAAATCAGGGCAAATTGCGTGACTGACCCAGTATTTCGGTATACCCAGACACCTAAAGCAAATCGAGTCAGCCCAGAGCCAATTAATGAGACAAGTTGCCCAAACCAGATCAGGGTAAATATTCGCATTCTACAGATGTGGGTGATTTACGAAACCATTATGAGTGAAGTAAGAGAAGTAGTTTTGCAGAAGTTCGTCATCGATCGCCGGACATACAATAGAAGTATTTGCTAGCTTATCAAGCGTGTTTTGGCAATCGAACTGTGTCATTTTTGATTGAGAAAGACTCTCTTCGATGGATATCTGATTTTTGAATCTATTTTCAGGAAACAAAGGCAAAAGGGAATACAACGTTGCATCTAGAGAATGCTTTGCAGCAGTTATCAATTCTTGTCGCCATTTATCATAAGCAACTAGCCGCAGTGGATAGCCATAAGAACGTACCCACTTGATAAGTTCTTCTAGTTTAATTGGATGCGGATTGAGCAAGTGAAAAACTTCTCCAATTGATTCTTTTTGCTGAGATAAATAAACGATCGCTTGACTTACGTAATTTACAGGGGTCATATCCACTAAACCAGTAATTTCTGGCACACTACCAAGCTGAATACAGCATTTAATCATGCTGCACATAAAATCATTTGTATTCCAAACTCCTGTTTTGCTGTTTCCTGTAATTCTTCCCAGTCTGTGGATAGTCACAGGAAGCCCTCTAGAAAGTGCGATCGCTACTAATTTTTCCGCCACCCATTTACTCTGAGCATACCCACTTTCGAGAATTTCACCATGTTCTAAATAGTCTTTTTCTCGAAATACTTGAACTTCCGAATCGCTTTGTGCGGGGAAAACGGAAAGAGTAGAAACGTAATGCACTGGCTTGATTTTGATTAAGCTTGCTAATCTGAGAACTTCCTGAGTTCCGAGAACATTAATCGCCTTCATCTGCTCGTATGGATGAATAAAATTAACGAAAGCACCATTGTGATAAATAACATCTATCTTATTTGCCAATAGTAGAAACTTTTCCTGAGATAGTCCAAAAAGTGGCTCAGATAAATCTCCCACAATCGGGATGATTCTGGAACTAAAATTTTCGTTCCACAGTAAATACGTTTCCAGGTTTTGGCGCAGCTTATTTTTGCCTGATTCTGCATCAGCAGAACGTACCAAACAATAAATATCTGCTGGAGTTTTTTGGAGAAGTTCATCAAGTAAAAAAGCTCCTAAAAAACCTGTGGCTCCGGTTAATAATATACTAGCTGGCTCGGTTGTATAATCTCTTGGGACAGCTTCAGGACGAATTGTGCGATCGAGAACGGCTTCAGCTTGCAGATCCGCAACAGTTTTCCTAGCAATAGTATTAGAAGAACCTGTGTTTTGAACCATCTCAATACTTTCGGCTAGGCCAGCTACCGTAGGCATTTGAAATAGACTACGCAAGGGTAACTCTACTTGAAAAGTTTCTCGCACTCGAAAAATCATCTGAGTCAGCAGTAAGGAATGACCACCCAACTCAAAAAAGTTATCATTAATACCAACTTTTTTCCGAACAAGTAAATCAGACCAAATTGCCGTTAATTTCTTCTCAGTTAATGTACGTGGCGCTACGTAAATTGTGTCATCATCATAGTGGTTTTGGTCAGCAATTGGTAACGCTTTGCGGTCTACTTTGCCGTTAGGAGTGAGTGGTAGTGCTTCTAATACCACAAAGACTTTTGGCAGCATATATTCGGGCAACTTATCACTGAGAAAGCGGCGTAGTTCACTGCTGTTGGGAACTGACTTTGAAGTGGGAACCACATAAGCTACTAAATATTGGTTGCCCGTAGCGTCTTGTTGAGCGATGACTACAACTTCCTTAATCTCTGAGTGTTGAGCCAGTACGACTTCAATTTCTCCAAGTTCGATGCGAAAGCCGCGCACCTTTACCTGATTATCAATACGACCGAGAAACTCAATGTTGCCGTCTGGGAGATAACGCACTAAATCCCCAGTTTTATAAAGGCGATCGCTCTCTTGTGACTTGTTAAAGAAGTTAGGAATAAATTTTTCTTCAGTTAAGTCTGAGCGATTCAAGTAACCTCGTGCTAAACCAGCACCACCAATGTAGAGTTCTCCCTGGATACCAATAGGAACTGGCTGTAAATTTTTATCTAACACATACACTTGAACATTACGAATTGGCTTACCAATGGGTACTCCTAACAATGTACTATCTGAAGAAAAGGTAGCTTTTGGTAACTTGTAAATTGTGGTTACTACAGTTGCCTCTGTAGGCCCGTATCCGTTGAATAGTTGCGGGTAATCACCTACATACTTTTGCCACATTTTTACTCGTTCTGGAAGTACCTGCTCTCCCCCAATAATTACTAGGCGCAATGATTCAGGTAGCCTTAGTTTTGTTGTTGTTAATTCAAAAGTCAGATGATGCCAATATGCTGTAGGTAAATCTAATACTGTAATTTCCCATTCTTGACATTGTTTAAGGAAATTCGGTATATCAATTAACATCTGTTCATTACGTAGCACCAGCGTGCCACCAGAGATTAGGCAGGGATAAATTTCTTCGACTGCCGTATCAAAGCTGATAGAGGCAAACTGTAGAATGCCATCAGACTGGGTAAACCCATATTCAACAATTGCCGCAAGAGTGAAATTCACTAAAGACTGATGTTGAATCATCACTCCTTTTGGTTTGCCTGTAGAACCTGATGTATAGATGATATATGCTAGATTTTTCGGTGTAGCACCACTGAGGAGATTCTCTTCACTTTCATGAGAAATTACTTCCCAGTCTGTATCCAAGCAAACTATATGCAGTCCATCAAACTCTCGTTCTACCAGCAAATGCTTCTGAGTCAAGAGGACTGGTACTCGTGAATCTAATAACATCCAGGTCAAGCGCTCTTGGGGATAAGTGGGATCTAAGGGTACATAAGCCCCACCAGCTTTGAGGATGCCCAACAAAGCGATCGCCATCTCTAGAGAGCGCTCTACACAAATACCCACCAGCACTTCTGGTCTGACACCAAGAGAATGCAAATAACGCCCTAGTTGATTTGCCTTGGCGTTCAGTTGCCGATAGGTCAACTGTTGCCCTTCAAAGACCACTGCAACAGCATCCGGTGTTTGCTCTACTTGAGTTTCAAACAACTCATGAATGCACAAGTCTTGCAAATTTTCTGTTTTTGTGCTGTTCCACTTTACCAACAGAGTCTGCAATTCTGTCTCTGTCAAGATTGGCAAATCACTGAGACTCTGGTCGGGATTCACCACAATGCTTGAAAGCATTGTCTCGAAATGCCCCACCATTCTCTTAATAGTGGCTGCTTCAAACAAGTCAGTGTTGTATTCTAGATTTCCAATTAGTCCCTGCGGCGTATCTGTCATAGATAGAGACAGGTCAACCTTGGCTGTCTTACTGTCCACCATCACAGGATTCAGGATCAGTTCTGGCAACTCCAAGGGTGGCATCGGTGCATTTTGCAGGACAAACATCACCTGGAACAGTGGCGTATGGCTGAGGCTGCGCTCCGGCTGCATTTCTTCTACTAGCTTCTCAAAGGGCAAGTCTTGATGGTCAAATGCCCCTGAAATTACTTCCCGTACTCGTAAAAGCAACTGCCAAAAACTAGGGTTATCCCCAAGGTAAGTACGTAAGACAAGAGTGTTAACAAAAAACCCGATCAATCCTTCGATTTCCGGGCGGTTGCGGTTAGCAGTAGGTGAACCTACTATGATGTCTTCTTCTCCTGTATAGCGGTAGAGTAATGTTTTGAATGCTGCTAGCAGAGTCATAAACAAGGTGACTCCTGCTTGCTGGCTAATGTGCTTGAGCGCCTGGGATAAATCAGAAGACAATAAAAAAGACTCGGTTGCACCTTGAAAGTTTTGGACTGCTAATCTTGGACGGTCTGTGGGCAGTTCTAAGACGGGTATGGAACCGGCTAGCTGTTGTTTCCAGTAGTCTAAATGAGTTTGAAGTACCATCCCTTGCAGCCACTCTCGTTGCCAGATAGCATAGTCAGCGTACTGTATGGGCAGTTCGGGAAGTGGCGAAGCAGTCCCAGTAGAAAAGGCTTTATAGAGGGCTGTTAATTCTCGGATGAAAACCCCAATCGACCAACCATCAAAGATGATGTGATGTAGCGTCAGCAACAGCAGATATTCATTCTTACCTAATTGGAGCAAGGTGACACGCAGTAACGAATCGTGTGCCAGGTCAAAGGAGTATTCTGCCTCCTTGTTAATTAGTCCCTGAACCTGGGCTGCGCGGTCTACTTCCGACCATTCACTGAGATTCACCACAGGTATGACTATCGAGCGGCTTTTGGCAATGACTTGTACCGGATTTCCATCCACTGTGGTAAAGGTAGTACGCAGGATTTCGTGACGATTTGCGATCGCTTCAAAAGCCTGTTGCAAAGCCTCTACTTTCAAATTACCACTTATTCGCAACCCATAAGGAAGGTTATACACTGAGCTATTCGCCTCTAGCTGATGCAAAAACCACAGTCGTTGCTGGGCAAAAGATGTAGGAAAAACAAATAGTTGTTCTGTCATTTGATTTTGGATTTTAAATTGGTTTTACAAAAGAAGGGAATAGGGAACAGGGAACAGGGAACAGTGATAAAAACTTTATTTAGTTCTGGGTAACAGCCACGTTTTTAAAAGGATGTTTTTTGAGCGGAGAGTGCAACGAAAAAAACAGCGTCATTGTTTCAATCCCATTCTTTTAAGGGTGGGTTTACTTGTTGTCTGTTGCCTGTTAAGAGTTTCCTCTGAAAGATAAATCTGGCGCTCATAGGACTTAGGCAGACTCTACGCCAACGCTACCGCTTCACTATCACAAAATATAATTACGAATTATTTAAATCTGGTATTGGTCACGAGACACTGGCTTTATTGTGGGTATCCGCAGTTCTTCATTTGTTTTTATCACTTGAGAAAGTTCGTGAATTGTAGGATGTTGAATAAACTCTTGCAAAGAAAAACTTAATCCTCGGTCATTAGCTCTGGATAATACTTGAATACTGCGAAGTGAGTCTCCTCCTAACTTTAAAAAGTTGTCGTGAATGCCCACTTTTTCTACATTCAGAACTTGTGACCAAATTTCTGCCAGTGCTACTTCGATCGCAGTGCTAGGTGGGACAAATACTGCTTCCAGATTTGGTCTTTCTTGGTCGGGAATCGGAAGCGCTTGACGGTCTACTTTGCCATTGGGATTTAGTGGTAGCGCCTTCAATATCACGAACATCGAAGGCAACATATACTCTGGCAAGCAGTTTTTTAAAAAGCTACGCAAATCATCAACTGTGGGTACTTGCTCTTTTTTTGGGACAATATAAGCTATTAAACGGTGGTGAGCATCGATATCCTCTTGGGTAATAGCGATCGCTTCTTGTACAGCTGGGTGTTGATTCAGAACGGCTTCAATTTCAGGTAGCTCAATCCGATACCCGCGAATCTTAACCTGGCGATCGAGACGACCGAGAAACTCAATGTTTCCATCTGCAAGATAACGCCCTAAATCTCCAGTTTTATAGAGGCGTGCGTTTGGTTCATCGCTAAATGGATTAGGAATAAACTTTTGGGCAGTTAGTTCTGGGCGATTAAGATAGCCTTTAGCTACACCCAAACCACCAATATAAATTTCACCAAGAACTCCAATTGGTACTGGTTGGAGATGAGAATTTAGTAAATAAATCTGAGTGTTGGCAATGGGACGACCAATAGAAACAGGATTGTTTAAATCATGATTTTGACAATCGTATACACTACTCCAAACTGTTGCTTCTGTGGGGCCATACTCATTAAATAAGCTTACTTCCGGCAATAATTCACGATGTTGCTTAACAAGTTCCTTTGAACAAGATTCTCCAGCGACAATTACGGTTTTGAGGCTAAGTAGTTGCTGCGATCGCGCTTGTTCTAAAATCAGCTTGTAGAGAGACGGCAGACATAATAAATGGGAAATTTCTTGTTGAGTGTAGCTTGCCGCCGTAGGCATCGCCTTTACAAGTTGTTGAATATCTAATTGCCCATTTTCCGGTAAAACGGAGACAAAACCACCTTGACAAAGTGTCCAAAAAATCACTGCAACAGAACTATCAAAGGCAAAAGACGAAGTAAAGATAAAGCCTATTATAGGTTGTTCATAATAATAAATTCGAGCAGTCGTGGAGTGAACTAAGTTTTGATGCGTAACCTGCACTCCTTTGGGTTGTCCTGTAGAGCCAGAAGTATAAATTAAGTAAGCCAAATTATCAGTCTTCACTTCATTTTTGGGATTCTCATCACTTTCTTGAGCAATTACATCCCAAAGAGTATCTAAGCAAAGCACCAACGCTCCAACATCAGGTAAATTTTTCACCAATCGTTCTTGGGTCAATATTATTGATACCTGAGAATCTGCAAGCATATAACTCAATCGTTGGTTGGGATAGGATGGATCGATTGGTACGTATGCTCCTCCAGCTTTGAGAATGCCTAGTATACCTACTAGCATTTCGCAAGAGCGTTCTACGCAAACCCCCACTAATACATCGGGTTCAACTCCCAAAGCTTGAAGACGATGTGCTAGTTGATTTGCCTTAGCGTTCAGTTCTCGGTAAGTTAGTTGCTGATTTTTAAATACTACCGCTACATTTTTTGGAGTACGTTCTACCTGTGACTCAAATAATTGTTGGATACACTTGTCGTTAACATAATCTCTTCTCGTATTGTTAAATTCGACAAGCAGTCGTTCTCGCTCAACATCGCTGAGAATCTCTAAATTGCCAATTGATTTTTCTGGATTATTTAGAACGCTCTTTAACAAGGTGTGAAATTGTCTTGCTAAATAATTGATGTTTTCGGTCGAGAATAATTTAGAATCGTAGTGAAACTCTGCAATAATATCCTTTTCTTTTTTAATACAGGAGAGTTTTACTTTAAATCGGTCAATGCAACTGTACTGCTTGTAAATTTCAAATGATACGTTGCCAGCAGAATACTTTACAGACTGTTGTATAAAATCAAAACAAAATGGTAAAAATGTTGGTTTCTCAACATTTTCTGTCTCTCCCACTGTTGAGTGCCAAGTAAAGTACTCTTGCCATTGAGCAACCTCACGTATTAATTCATCAACTTGCCGTAGATTTTTACTAAATTGAATGTTTTCTTCCAGATAACAATGAACGGGTAAGTATTTTGCTAAAAGTCCCACCGCACCCTCAAGTTCTTCACATATCCGACCGTTGTCGGCCGTACCAACTATCATATTTGACTGTCCAGTTAAACGCCAAAGTAAGACTAACCAACAATTTAGCAAGAATACAGATAGTGAAGTCTCATGTTTTTGGGCAATGGTCTGAATTTTTGTCACCACATCGTGGGGAATCGTTAAGGTTAAAAATCGAGGTTTAAATTCCGGTTGTTCAACAAGCTGATTTTCAAAAGGAAGCGTAACTCTATAAAAATCAAAAATATTCTTTTTACGCCAATATTCTATTCCTATTTTGGCATCCGCTAATTTAATAATTTCATTTTGCCATTCAGAAAATTGGACGTACTGAATCAGTGGTTCGGACGTTTTTTCTAAATTATTTTGGTATGTATCGTAGAGAGAGGCAATTTCTTTGCAAATATTTTGGAGTGTCCAAGCATCGGCACATAAAGTAGGGAGAGTAATAAACAAAGCATATTTTTGCGTTGACAGAGTAGCTAAAACGAAACGCAAAACAGAATCTTTTTCATAATCAAAAGTCTGCTGTCCCTGTTCTACAAAAAGTTCTTCAATTCTGGTGTTTTGTTGCTCAATTTCCAAATCACTCAAATTTAACTCCTGCAAAGATAGGCTACTAATATCGTTTATTATCTGAATTGGAGTTTTCATCTTAGGTGATGTCCGAAAATTAGTACGAAGAATCTTATGCCGTTTTACTAGCTGATATAAAGCTTCTTTTAGTAAATTGACCTTAATGATACCTTCTATTAAAATAACTAATTGAGCACGATAAGTCACAGTATCTTGCTGTAATAACCAGAGATGTTTCTGGTGAGGTGATATCTGAAAGCCTTCAATAATGTTAGTTTGCATTTGTTTGACTCACCGTTCTAGTTTGGTTCGACTATAATTTTTTGCTCAGTCAAAATATATAATTTAAATTTAATGCTGCCTATACTTAACTAGTCTATAAATTTTTGATAATTGAGCGATTACAGTTTAGTTAACTTTTTTAGGAGTTACGCACACTCTACGAATTCTTAGCGTTCTTGGCAGTTCGATAAATTAAGCTTTTCGGCAATTTTTGCATAAGTTCTATTTTTAATGAATTATTTATAACTAACAAAGTATGTATATTCAGACCTTTCTTGAAATACAGCATCGTGTTTTTCTTCATGGACGCTTACTTGCCTGAAACCCACTTTTTCCAGGGCTGACAGAACTTCTGCACGAGAATAAGTTTTTTCTAAAATAATTTGTTCTAACGGTTTCCATTCTTTTTCTATCAATTGAAAACCAGTTATTTGAATTTGACCAATTTTTTCTTCTGAATTATAGCTCTTTTGACTGATCCAGGCATAATCATCTCTAACAACGCGAGTAGTAGAATTATCCCAATATGATTTAAAATCCTCTTCTAAGCGCAGGTTGAAAATAAATATTCCATTTGTTTTTAAGGCTGTATTCACGTTCCGAAACACGCTCATTAATTCTTCTAAGTTCATGACATAGTTAAGGGCATACATTGAAATAACTGCATCAAATATGGGTGATAGTTCAAAGGATTGTGCATCACACAATATGAATTTGCCTTCAGTTGCATTGGATCGAGCATAATTCAACATTGACTCAGATCTGTCAAGTCCAGTTATTTGATAACCTTTGATTAATAACTTTTGTGCCAATTGTCCTGTACCACAACAAAGGTCAAGAATATTAGCTGCTTTGGGAAGATGCACTAACAGTAACTTTTCTAAAATTTGTATTGTTTGTTCGCTAAGTATCTGAGCGTAGACTTCGTTATATTCTTGAGCAAAATAATCATAATTTGAATCTGATTTTTTAGAAGACATAAATGATGTATTAATTAAAATTTCTTGATAAAAATGTAAAAGTTTTTCTTATTTTTGTAGTTTATTTAATTATATTATCTGTTTTTATTAATCAACTGATAATTTGATTGGTTTAGGCTGGCAAGTTTTTAGCTTGTTAATTATGAAATTTCTACGTTCTTTGATATTTAAGGTTTGTTCTTGACTTTCAAGCTCATTAATTATGTTTATTAAACTTCCTAATTGAGTATTAGGTTCTGCGAGTATACTATTGATAAGTAGTTCAAAAATTTTCATTATTTTGGCGATCGCAATAGATTTGAAGCAGTGTAAATCATAGGATATATTCAACGATAGCTCTGCTCCTAGTGTCACCATCAGCACAAGAGAATAGTTAGAGTTAATCAAGGAACGAACATTATCAATCCTCAAGTTTTCTATAGGTAGGCCAGAAATACTTGCTGTTGAGGTTTCAAATACTAAAATACTCTCGAACAAAGGCATACTTGAGGGTACTTCACTCCAATTCTGAATTTGCACTAAGGGGGTATACTCATATCGACGCATACTAAGCTGCTGGAGTTGGAGTTCCTGGAGCCAAGACAGAAGTAAAGCTTCACCAGACACCAATACGCGCATTGGTAGGGTGTTGATAAAAAGTCCTACCATCGAGGAAACCCCTGGTAGAGTGGGCGGACGACCAGACACAACGGTTCCGTAAACTACATCTGCTTCACCACTGTAATAACTCAACAGTAAAGCCCAAATTCCTTGTACCAAGGTGTTCAGCGTCAAATGATGTTGTTGCGCCAGAGATTTAAGTGCTTCTGTAGTTACTAGCGACAGTTGGATTTGCTGTTGACCAGAATCTTGGTGGCGATTGGAGTAAGCATCAGTTCGCCAGTCTGCTGCTAAAGGAGTTGATGTTGTGAAGCCCTGAAGACTTTTTCGCCAAAATACCTCTGCTTGTGATAAATCCTGCTGCTTAAGCCAAGCAATGTAGTCCCGATAAGGACGGCTTGGTTGCAAGTGGAGACTTTGGTCTTGGCAAAGTGCTTTATAGAAGGCAAAAAATTCTTTCATAATAATGTTAGTAGACCACCCATCCAACACTAGATGACAAATACTCCAGATAAATTGGTAAGTGTTCGCGTCAGTTTGAATTAAGGCAAGCCGCATTAAGGGTGGTTGAGCCAAATCAAAGCCACTTTTTTGGTCTGCTTCCAGGTAACTTTGTAGTTGCGCTTCCTGTTCAGCAGTTGAGAGCTGACACCAATCATATTGCTGTATCAGCAGTCTAGCTTGTTGGTGTACTATTTGAACTGGCTGGTTCAGACCTTGCCATACAAAAGCTGTCCTCAAGCTCGGATGTCGGTTTACCACTTGCTGCCAAGCCTGCTCAAAAGCTGAGACATTGAGAGTGCCATGCAAGGTACATAGCGTCTGCTCAAAATACATCTTGGAATCTGGAGCAGAGAGGATGTGAAACAGCATACCCTGTTGAGTAGGCGAGAGTGTATAGATGTCCTCTATATTTTTGGCTTCCATACAGTGAAATTTCTACTTGTTGTTGTTCATAAAAAGCTTATTTAGTTCTTCCTGAGTTAACTCAGCTTCTGGAAAGTCTGAAGGTTTGAAGTTGAGCGTATCGGTAGACACAAAATGAGTATTTGGCGGCAATTCCTCCTGTGGAACTGCAATTGTCTCCACAATTATTGCTAACTCTGCAATAGTTAAATGTTCAAATAGCTGATTTGTTGTGAATTTTAAGCCTGCTTCATAAGCTTTAGCTACAACTTGAATACTCCCAATTGAATCACCTCCCAATTCTAAAAAGTTGTCGTAAATGCCTACCTGTGGAATTCCCAAAACCTGGCTCCAGATTGTGGCTAGCACTTTTTCCACTGGCGTGCGGGGTGCTACGTAAATAGTTTGCCTTGCTATACCTTCTTTGTGCATCAGCATTGCCAAAAGTTCGCGTTTTTCTGATGAAAGCTGTTCAATACGTTTTAAAAGCTCGTCGCTCACTGTTGATTTGCTCCAAACAAAATAAATATTTACTGGCGTTGCATAGATAATTGATTGTTGGCAAGCATTACTTTCACTTCTTCTTCTGAAAGTGTTTCCAATATGCTTAGAAGTTGAGCCATTTTTACCTCTTTGGATTGTACTTGCTCAGGTGCAGGCAAATGGCGGCGATCGACCTTTCCACTTGGAGTCAATGGCAATTCTTCTAAGACAACAAAGACATTAGGAATCATGTATTCCGGTAATTTCTGCCGCAAGAAACTCCGCAATTCATTGGTCGCAGGTGCAGGTTTTTGCTGTGGTACTACGTAGGCTACTAAGCGTTTGCTACCTGATTCCTCTTCTCGAAGTATGACCGCTGCTTCCCGAACAACAGGATGTTGAAGTAAAATTGCCTCAATCGCCGTTAGTTCAATCCGATACCCGCGAATCTTCACCTGGCGATCAATACGTCCCAAAAACTCAATGTTGCCATCTGGAAGATAACGCGCTAAATCCCCAGTTTTGTAAAGGCGGTTAAATTTTAGATTTTGGGTTGCACCTTTGGTGCGCTGGAAGCGCAACTTAGATTTTGGATTATCGAAATTTTCATTCTTATCCCCCAATCTAAAATCTAAAATCGGCAATCCAAAATCGCTAAACGGGTTGGGAATAAACTTTTGGGCAGTTAATTCTGGACGATTGAGATAGCCTTTAGCTACACCCAAGCCACCAATATAAATTTCACCAGGAACTCCAATGGGTACTGGTTGGAGATAAGAATCTAGTAAATAAATCTGAGTGTTGGCAATGGGACGACCAATAGAAACAGGATTGTTTAAATCATGATTTTGACAATCGTATACACTACTCCAAACTGTTGCTTCTGTGGGGCCATACTCATTAAATAAGGATGTATCGGGCAGTAGTTGACGATGGCGTTCAACCAATTCTGTAGAACAACATTCCCCAGCAACAATAACTGTCTGCAACGAGACAAGTTGGGCTGGATCTATAGCAGCGAGTAGGGTGCTGTAAAGTGAGGGAACACTTAACCAGTGTGAAACTTGATGTTGAACAATCAGCTTGACTAATTGCCAAATATCTCTCTGGGAACCCTCAGTTAACAGTACTAGTTTACCTGCTTGACATAATGTCCAAAATATGGAACCGACTGAACTATCAAAAGCAAAAGAGGGAATCAATAAGAAACTGGTAACGGGTTCTGAGTAATAAGTAATCCGCGCCAAGGTGGAATGGGCTAAGTTTTGCTGGGTTACGAGTACTCCCTTCGGTTGACCTGTGGAGCCTGATGTGTAAATAATGTAGGCTAGATTTTCTAATGTGCTTGTACTGCTGGGGTTTTCTGGACTTTCCTGCGCTATGATATGCCAGTCTGAGTCTAGGCAGACAATTTGGGCTGTGTGGGTAGGTAAGTTAGCTACTAGCCGTGCCTGAGTCAATAAAACTGGCACTTGAGCATCTTCCAATATAAAAGCCAAGTTTTCTTGGGGATATGTTGGATCTAAAGGTACGTAAGCTCCTCCTGCCTTGAGAATTCCCAAAATTCCCACTATCATTTCTAAGGAACGCTCGACACACAGAGCTACTGGTACATCAGCAGTTACTCCTAGACGCTGCAAGTAATGAGCCAGGGCATTAGCTTGATGATTTAGCTGTTGGTAAGTTAGAGACGCGACGCCAGTCGCTACAACGGGGGGAACCCCCGCAACGCGCTGGCTCATTAATCGCGTCTGTACATCTTCAAAGACGATGGCGATCGCATCAGGATTTTGTGCTGCCATAGCCTCAAAGTGTTGATGGATACAGCAGTCTTGGGGATATTTGGTGGCAGTGTTATTCCATTCTGTAAGCAACATCTGCCGTTGGCGATTGCCCAAAAGACATTGCAACTCGTAACGTGCTAACGGCTGTGAAGACATTGCTGTTAATGTTTCTTGAAAATAAGTGCCAATAGTCTCTAACTGGGCATGACTTATCTGTGTCAAGTCACACTCTAAATCGAGTTGTATACAATCTGAGGCATGATTGAGATTAAACTCAGACCGCAAGGTAAAATGAGTTTCACCAAAACCCCTCGCCCCTAAAACTTCCAAATCTTTGAGACTTTGCAGACTCTCATAAACATGGAAGTTAGTGTAATTAAAAACAGTTTCAACTAGGGGCTGGAGAGCTTGACGACCAACAAGTTGATGTAAATCTGCGTAAGGATAACGTCTGAAGGGCAACAACTCTCGTTCAGCTGCAAAAACCTGCTGCACCAACTCTAGCCAAGTTCCCCCCGTCAGCTGCAAACGCAAGGGAACCGTATTCAAATGGATTCCCAGAGTTTTTTCTCCGTCAGCTGCTTCCAATCGACCATTCGACTCCAGCCCCGTGAGGATATCACTCTCACCACTCAACAAACTCATCACCCTGATATGTGCAGCTAACAACACGTTTTTCAGGGGGACTTCTGCTAACCGGGCTAGTTTTTGCAATTTCTCAGAAAGTTCTGAGGAGATGGGGACATCTAAAAAGCCAATTTCCGGGGTATTTGTGCTGTAATGAGTCACCTTCCAACGGGCTATTCTCGTGGTTACACAACCTGCTAATTTTTGCCTCCAAAAATCTTGAGAGTCGGAGGATTGCAATGTTGCACGCTCCAAAGCAACAAAATCTCTATAAGTTATAGCTGGGGCTGGTTCAATGGCTTTGCTTTTACCGTTGAGCAGAGCATAATAATCATGTAGCAATTCTGTCAGCAAACAAGCTTTGCTCCAACCATCAAGAATAGAAGTGTGACAGCTAAAGGTGAGATAAAAAGACTGCTCTGTAAGGCGGTGAATGAAAAAGCGAATAAATGGTGGAGAAGACCAATCAAAATTTCGTCGTTTTTCAGCTTTTATCCAGGTGGAAAGTGCTTGTTGTTGTTGTGGCGAGAAATCACGCAAGTCCTCGACATGAAAGGGAGCAGTAACTTGTTGATGAACCAACTGTAAGGGTTCACTAAAATTAGTCAAATCGAAGGATGTCCGCAAGATGGCGTGGCGATCGACAACGTGCTGTAGAGCTTTTTGAAACAATTCAATGTCTAGACGAACTTGCAAATTGTACAGAAAAATATCATGGTACATCGGCTCATCAGGCATGGACTGAGTGTGAAAAATCACCCCAGCCTGCACCCTAGCCAAAGGATAGGCATCTTCTACATCTTTGGGTAGCTTTTGCCGTTCTGTCTGGGAAATCAGGCTAAATGGCTCTGTTTTTTGAGTTATTAAAACACTGGGTTCAACAAAAGTAATTTCTCGTGCCAGTGAGTCGATAGTCTGATACTGAAAAATCTGCGCTAAGGAAAAACTTAAACCTTTTGCAGAGGCTTTAGCTAACACTTGGATGCTGCGAATCGAATCTCCTCTTAACTCAAAAAAGTTGTCGTGAATGCCTACTTGTTCAATGTCCAGCACCTCTGCCCAAACCTCTGCCAATGCCTTTTCTATAGGAGTACGAGGTGCTACGAAAGCTTTTTCCAATTCAGGTCTGACTTTAGCAGGAATTGGTAAGGACTGTCGGTCTACCTTACCATTCGGCGTTAAAGGCAGTGCATCCAGTAGGACGAAAGCCGCCGGAACCATGTAATCAGGGAGCTTTTCTAAAAGAAAGCGACGCAATTCGGTAGTGGTGGGTGCTGGTTGATGACGGGTGACGCAATAAGCAACTAATTGCTGATTGCTAAAATCTGCCTGAGAATTAGCTAATTCTCCTTTGAGTAAGCGACGCAAACCAGTAATTGTTGATGAATTTTCTACATCAACCAGTGGTGTGAAATCTCGGTGCTGTTCCTTCTTCTCAATTTCTCTGATCAAAATAACAACTTGCCGCAATGCTGGGTGTTGACTCAGTACCGCTTCAATCTCTCCTAGCTCAATACGGAACCCCCGCAATTTAACTTGATCGTCGAGTCGTCCGAGATATTCAATGTTGCGATCGCTCAGATAACGTGCCAAATCCCCAGTTTTGTATAAGCGATCAAATCCAGATTGATCTTCATTCGCTCCCCTGCTCCCCTGCTCCCCTGCTCCCCTACTTCTTTTAAACGGGTTGGCAATGAATTTAATATCTGTTAACTCTGGTTGATGCAGATAACCCCGCGCTAAACCCACACCCCCAATGTGTAGTTCCCCAGGTACGCCAATAGGTACTGGTTGCAAGTGATTATCTAGCAAATATATTTGCGTATTGGCAATGGGGCGACCAATGGGAACAGTATGCTTACGACTCTCACGTTCACAAGCCCAGAATGTGACATCGATCGCAGCTTCCGTTGGCCCGTACAAATTATGTAAGTCTGCATCCAAACGCTCAAAAAATCGTTCTTGTAGTTTCAAAGGTAGTGCTTCACCACTACACATCACCTGCCTCAAGCACTTACACACCTCAAGTCCAGGTTCCTCAAGAAATACTTGCAACATGGAGGGAACAAAATGCAACGTGGTGATCTGTTCTTGGGCAATCATCTGAACAAGGTAGGTGCTATCTTGATGACCTCCTGGACGAGCTACCACTAAACGCGCTCCGGTAGTCAAAGGCCAAAAGAATTCCCAAATGGAGACATCAAAACTGAACGGTGTTTTTTGCAACACTTTATCTACCATTGTCAGTTGATAAGTTTCCTGCATCCAAGATAGACGATTGCAAATTCCTCTATGAATGTTCATCACCCCCTTTGGTTTGCCAGTGGAGCCGGAGGTGTAAATCACATAAGCTAAATTATCAGTTGTCACCTGGCTAACTGGATTGTCTCCACTTTCACTAGCCCAAACCTCATGGTTTTTGTCCACCAATACCACTTGCGCCCCATGTTCAGGCAAAGCTGCAAGGAATTTCTCTTGAGTCAGCAACACTGAAACCTGAGCATTTTCCACCATGAAAGCCAGACGTTCTTGAGGATAGGAGGGATCTAGAGGAACGTAACCTCCTCCAGCTTTGAGAGTCGCCAAGATACTCACTACCATTAAGAGCGATCGCTCTAGACAAATGCCAACCAACACTTCCGGTTCTACTCCCAGAGTTTGCAGATAATGTGCTAATTGGTTGGCTCGTCGATTCAACTCGATGTATGTGAGTTCTTCTGTTTCAAACACTACCGCCACTGCATCTGGTGTCTGCTCTACCTGAGCCTCAAATTGTTGATGGAGACAAGGTTTGCTAGCATAATCTACTTGGGTAGTATTCCACTCGACTAATAATTGTTGCTGTTCTAATTCCGTGAGGAGTGGTAGAAGTGAGATGTGCTGCTGTGAGTCAGCAACAATACCTTCTAGCAAGGTCTGAAAATGACCAGCCATCCGCGCAATAGTGGCAGCATCGAATAAGTCTGTGTTGTATTGCCAAGAAGCAGATAGGGTTTCATCCACCTCAGCCATGACGAGATTGAGGTCGAACTGAGCAATTCGTTGTTCGAGGGCTAGGGACTCTAGCTCTAGTTCTCCTAATTTTATCTTTGCTCCTGTTTCCCCTAAAGCAAAGGCCGCCAAACCTGATTCATTGAGCAGGTGGGCTTTGTGCAAGACAAACATCACTTGAAATAAGGGCGAACGGCTGGGATCTCTGACTGGTTGTAATTGCTCAACCAGTCGGGCAAAGGGGTAGTCCTGGCGATCGAAAGCATCCAGCACACAGGAACGTACTTGAATGAGAAACTCATCAAAGGTGGGATTTTTTGATAAAGGCGATTGCGTGAATGCCAAAGGCGTAGGCGTACCCGCCCGCCGCAGGCATCGCAATACTACCGGATTGACAAAATACCCTACTACTCCTGCTGTATCAGTTCGACTTCTGCCTGTTGTGGGGGAACCTACTAGAAAGTCTGCTTGACCTGTGTAGCGATAAAGTAGCACTTGAAAGGCTGCTAGCAAGGTCATGTAGAGAGTAACTCCACGTTGGCGGCTGAAGTTTTGTAGCTTTTGAGTTAATTCTCTACTCAGCTGATAGCCAAAGGAAGCTCCTTGATAGGTTTGAATGGCTGGACGCGGATGGTCAGTTGGCAAATTTAATATAGATAACTCTCCTGCCAACTGCTTTTGCCAGTAGTCCCACAGGCGATCGCCTTCTGGACTCGCTAGCATTAGAGCCTGTTCTCGTACATAGTCGGTGTACTGCCAGACCAAAGGAGGTAAAGTCACCGATGTATTGTTTTTGTTGCTCTGGTACAGTGTTCCTAACTCATCCACCAAGACGGTGAGGCTCCAGAAGTCGGCGACGATGTGGTGGACAACAAGTAAAAGAATGTGTTCTGTTTGTGAACGAGCGAACAGACTCACCCGCATGAGGGGGCCTTGCTCAAGATTGAAGGGATGGTATGCTGCTTTAAGCAGGCGATCGCTCAAAAATTCCTCATCCCATGTTGCAGCATCTTCCTGTTGCCAGCAGACCTCTACGTGCTTATGGACTCGCTGTATGGGATGTCCATCAACATTTGGGAAAGTCGTACCTAGAATTTTATGGCGTTCCACTAAACTCTGAAATGCTCGATGCAATGCAGAAATATCAAGCTCGCCATGAATACGCAGAGCATTTGTAATGTTGTAAGCAGGACTCTCTGGTGCTAGCTGGTGTAAAAAGTACAAAGCCTGTTGACCGTAGGAAAGAGGGTACTCAGTGACAGTTTCATTAACTTGGGCTGGAGTGCTTTTGGGGACGGAAGAAACATTTGTTAACAGAGCAAGTACTACGGTTGCTAGTTGGTTAATACTCGAACTCCCCAGAAAGCTAGTCATCGGTAAGACCACACCCAAGTTAGTTTCAATGGAATGCTGGAGTTCGATCACCATTAAGGAATCGAGTCCCACAGTGTTCAAGGGTTGCTGCGGGTTAACTTGGGAAGAAACTAGTTTGAGTACCTGAGCTACTAGCTGCTGAAGATAACAGGTTAGCTGAAACTGACGCTCTTGCGGCTCTAATGCTAAGACGGTTGCATGAGTAAGGCTGGCTGTATTGACTATAGTATGAGATTCTTCTAAAACGCTACTGGCAATATTTTCCCAACTTCCTGCCAAAAAATTAGTGCGACAAGCATGGCGCTGAACCTTACCGCTAGAAGTTTTAGGGATACTACCTGGCTTGAGGAGTAACACTGCATAAACTTGCAGTTCATGTTCTTCTACTACTGCTTGACGGATAGCTCTAATGACTTCCTCAGTCGCCAAGTTCCGTAGAAAACTGCGATTAACTTCTTGAGCAATAACTAATCTCTCTTCCCCAGCAACATCAATTGTAAAGGCTGCACCACCGCTAGGTTGTAGTGATGGGTGGCTTTGTTCTACTGACCATTCAATGTCTTGGGGGTAATGATTCCGACCCCGGATAATAATCAAATCCTTCAGACGACCTGTGACAAATAGCTCTCCTTCCTCCAAAAAGCCCAAGTCTCCTGTCCTTAGAAAAGGCCCGTCTTGAGTATCCTTAAGGTAGGCTCGGAATGTATAGTCAGTTTGCTCTGGCTGATTCCAGTAGCCTTGGGTGACGCTTGGCCCTGCAACCCAAATTTCACCCACCTCACCAGGCTGGCAAAGGGTTAGAGTCTCAGGATGAACTATGGCAATCTTTAAATCTTGTAAAGCATGGCCACAACCGACTATGGTCTGTACGCCAGCTTCATTTTGACCAAAAGGATAAGGTTCAAAGCCTCGCTCCTTGTGGGTAATCGCTCCCTTGTTTCCCTGCCCCTCTGCCCCTCTGCTCCCCTGCTTCCTCTGCCCCTCTGCTTCCCCTGCTCCCTCCGAAGTTCTGATCGGAGGAAGCCTCCGCTCAGACTTCTCTCTGCTCCCCTGCTCCCCGAAGTTTGGATCGGAGGAAGCCTCCGCTCCAACTTCTCTTCCTGCTTTTTCACTGGCTGGAACTATTTGATTTTGCAACAGTGCCGCCGACTGAACTGGCAACAACACAGGTGGAACTAATTTGCTGCCACCAGTTACCATCAGCGTTGTTTCTGCCATCCCGTAACAAGGATAGAAACTTTCACGCCGGAAGCCACATTCAGCAAAGGTAGCGGTAAACTGCTCTAGAGTTTCTTTCCGAATCGGTTCAGCGCCGTTAAAAGCAATTTCCCAGCTACTCAAATCCAGGGTGGCTCGTTGTTCGGGCGTAATTTTGCGAACACACAGGTCATAGGCAAAATTAGGGCCACCGCTAGTTGTTGCTTGATATCGGGAAATTGCCTGTAGCCAGCGCCAGGGCTTTTGCAGAAATGCCACAGGAGGCATGAGTATGCACGGTATCCCCAAGTACAAGGGCTGGAGCAGATTCCCGACTAAACCCATGTCATGAAAAAGCGGCAACCAACCCACGAAAAGGGTATTTTCTGTGTGCTGCATCGCCTGTTTAATTAGAAGTTCGTTATGTAGCAAATTCCCATGACTTACCATTACGCCTTTAGGTGTACCCGTAGAGCCGGAAGTATACTGCAAAAAGGCCAGGTTGTTGCTATTTATCGATGGTTGCTGCCATGAATTTGCTAAGTCGGTAGTAATGTTATCGGTGGTTAGCAACCGCAATGCTTGTAAATTCGGATATTGGGCAAATTGTCGCTCAATATTGGCAAAGACAGTTGTAGTAGTCAGGGCGATTGTTGCCTGTGCATCTACCACAACAGCCTGGAGTCGGGAGAGGGATTGGTTCGGTCGGGGTGGATAAGCGGGGACTGCAATTACCCCAGCATACAGACATCCGAAAAACGCAGCAATGAATTCTAAACCAGGTGGGTAGAGCAGTAGTCCACGCTCTCCACTTTTGACTCCATAACTTTGAAGTCGGGCAGCAATGGTTTGAGCTTGGCGGTCTAGTTCTCCATAAGTCAAATTCGATGCTTCTACTTCTCCATCCAGCAGAAAAGAATAAGCCTTTTGCTCAGGTTTCAGAAGCGCTCTCCAACGGAGAAGTTCAACCAACGAGGTGAATTCCCTCGGTAGCTCCCAAAGATTTTTGCCCATTAATGCCACTCCATTTATATAAGTATCTACGTGGAGCCAAACTCACTGGTTGAGTTAAGTGCGATCGGCTACGCTGGGCGGTTACGCCATCGCGTTCTAAGTCTTTATTGGCGTTGCATAAATGCGGAATGATTTGTCTCACGCAGTAGACGCTTTGCGGTGAGGGGGTCGCAGTCTTGGCGGTTCCCGTCGATTGCGATAGCGAAGCGTTAGCGAGTCTTCGAGCGTCACCCCCGAACCCGAAGGGCTTCCCGCAGGGTGGCGCTCCAGGCGCAGAGAAGATAAGGAGTTTTAGATTTGAGTACATGAAATTTCATCCCCTGATTCAGCAACGCCCCTTTATTGAAAATTTCAGTGTATTAGCCAATACCGTATTTTTTTGAGAAAAAAGTTTTTTATTTACGAGTCTAAAATTTAACAGCACAACCAATTCAGACAGAGTATGCCTTAACGTGACAGCTTTGTGAAATTTAGAGTCGAGCTATATTTAAGATTAATAAAAATATTTATCATTAATTTTTTACTGTTGTCAAGCATTTTGCCATGCGTAAACAATATTTAAACCAGGCAAAATCACATTTTTATTATGCCTATAAAACACTCATTAATATGAATATTTTTATTCCGAACTAGAAAAAGCTATTCATAGCAATATTTTCAGGGCAGTTTACACAAACTGATTTCTATTTCAGAAATAAAAAAATCTGAATAGGACAAGTTGTCAAATTTTGCATAACTTATATTAAGTAGATTTTTCATAGGAAACTGATAGTCTAAACTGTGATAAAAGTAATCCAGGCAAAATAAAAGTTATAAAACATTTAAAGAAAATAAAAGCTAACTTCAGACTATCTATAGTACGTGCTGCGTAAATGCGCCTATCCTTTTTTAGGCTAAAAGCCCAGCTTTTCAGGATTAATAATGCTAGGTTCATTTCTACAAAACTGTGTTAGCTTCCATTCTGGAAGTATATGAATACTTAAATATATTAATATTTAATAAATTCATAAGCTTTTAAAACAAACATGAGAGTAGCGAAAAATTATTGTAGTGTACAGGCTATCAATTCAACTTGAATAATATTTTATTCAAAATAAATCATGAGTTATTAATATTGCTATATTTAAATGAAAGTACTTAAAGTTTAGCACTTTTATATTTTCAAAGGCTTAGTTTTAGAGAAAATAATTGTTTTTAGGAGAATTATGAAAAAATTGGTTTAGGTTGGTACGGCATTTTGAAAGTGTAGTTGTCTTTCACCAACAAAAATAACTAACAATTATTATTAATTATTTATTGTAGTAGTTGAAAGTAAAAGCAGATTGCGATCGCGTGCAATTAGGTGTGTCTTGATTTCATCAATATTGTGGTGTGGAGGAAAATTTTGAAACTAAGGCAGATGATCTATCTAGGGATTGTCGGAGGTATTTGTCTGTTGGGGACTCAAGCTGTAAAAGCACAGTCAGCAGAACCACCCATCACAAAGATTCCCCAACTGAGTGATATTTCACGTCCTCACACCAATGTTAAAGACTGGCTAGCGCAGCCCAATCAACAGACTCAAGTCACACTAGTGACAGGAGTGCGCCTGAACTCAACTTCTAGCGGATTGGAAATCCTCTTAGAAACTCCTACATCTGACAAATTACAAACCACCATCAAGAACGAAAACAATAATTTTGTTGCAGATATCCCTAATGCTCAACTGCAATTAACAGGTGATAGTTCTTTTCGTCAAGACAAGCCTGTTGCGGGAATTAGCGAAGTAATAGTTACCAATTTAGACACAAATACTATCCGAGTCACAGTGACAGGTGAAGCAGGTATCCCAAAAGTCGAATTAGACGATGGCGATACAGGCTTAATTTTTGTTGTCACACCAGTTACATCCTCGACACCGCAAGCGCCGGATACCTCTAAACCTAATACTGAAACACCACCAACTCAACCATCGGCTGATGCAAATGAACCGATTGAACTAATAGTGACAGGAGAGAGTGATACATATTCAGTACCCGATGCTAGCACTGCAACAAGGACAGATACACCACTTAGGGATATTCCCCAATCAATTCAAGTGATTCCTCGCCAGGTGATTGAAGACCGAAATGTTGTACGTCTTTCGGAATTAGCGGATAACGTTAGTGGCGTACAACCAGAACGAGGATATGGGGGATTGTCGTCATTAGGATATCGGGTGCGTGGGTTTCTCACCAATTTTGAAACTTTACGCAATGGCTTTCCTGATTATGGTTACTTCAGTCCGCGAGATGTAGCTAATATCGAGAGGTTGGAAATTCTCAAAGGGCCGGCGGCGGTACTTTATGGTGGTAGTCCAACCCAGTATGCGGGGGGAAGTGGTGTTATTAACACAACTACCAAAAAACCCCTTGCAGAGCCTTATTACAACACGAGTGTAACTTATGGAAGTTACAACTTTTTGCGTCCGACTTTAGATATTAGCGGGCCACTGACAGATAATAAATCAGTGCTATATCGTTTGAACGTCGCTTATGAAAGTTCTAACAGTTTTCGTGATTTTGTCGATTATGACAGCTTTTTTATCTCGCCTGTGGTAGAGATCAAAGTAGGCGATCGCACTAAACTTACCTTTGAATACGAACACCAAAAATACAACTTTGTTTTTGATAATGGTTTTCCCATTGAGCCAGAAATTCTCCAACTTCCGCGCAGTCGGTTTTTAGGAGAACCTAACTTTGCCAATGGTGAAGTGACATTTAACTCATTAACCTATACATTAGAACATGATTTTAACGACAACTGGAAATTTCGCCAAGGATTTAATGTTCTCAATGCTAATTTGAATGACGCAAGGCAGGTATCTCCTGGTTCTTTACAAGACGACCGTCGAACATTAGACCGTCTTTTTTATGCTTCTGATGAGGAACACGAAAATATCACTCTGCAAAACCAAATTTCTGGCAAGTTTTCCACTGGTTCTATTCGCCATAATGTAGTATTTGGAGTAGATTTAGCCCGAAACTTATTTAGCTATATTTTTGCTCCAGATTTAGAACTATCAATAGATATTTTTAACCCGCAATATGGTGGGACTCCTACTCCTGTAGAAGGAGGTTCTCCTTTTGGACGAAAAATTATCTCCGAGAATGTCGGTTTATTCGCCCAGAACTTAATTGAACTTACACCTAATTTCAAGGTTTTATTAGGTGGTCGCTTGGACTTTAATGATTACAGCACTCAAGACCGTGTGAGTGGCGATATTCTCGATACACAATCAAAGACTCGATTTTCGCCACGAGTGGGAATTATATATCAACCAAGTGATGCTACTTCGCTTTACTTCAATTGGTCTAATGGTTTTTCTCCGCAATTTCAAGCCAGAAGTCGTACAGAAGAACAGTTTGAACCGCAAACTACCGAGCAATTTGAAGTGGGGGTGAAACAGAATTTTCTGGACAATAAGCTTTCTGCAACTTTGGCATTCTTTCAAATTACCAAACAGAATGTATTGACACCAGACCCAGTAGACGACGTATTCAGTATCCAAACCGGAGAACAACGTAGTCGAGGTATTGAACTAGATATTGCAGGCAAAATATTACCTGGTTGGAAAGTGATTGCCAACTATGCTTACATTGATGGCAAAGTAACAAAAGATAATCTGATTCCTGTAGGAGATAGATTATTTGGTGTACCAGAGCATAGCGCTGGATTGTGGACAAGTTATGAATTGCAAAGTGGTAGTTTGCAGGGGTTAGGATTTGGTGCTGGGTTGTATTTTGTGGGTGAACAGGAGGTGGATTTACCGAATAAGTTTAAACTTCCAAGTTATTTACGAGCTGATGCTTCTATCTTCTATCGGCGGCAAAATTATCGATTTGCAGTCAATTTCAAGAATATTTCTAATATTAAATATTATGAGGTTGATGGGTATGGTATTGACCCTGCGCCGCCGTTTACAGTGTTAGGAACAGTGTCAGTTGAGTTTTAATCCCAAAGCATTCAAGCGAGAATTGTGAGTAAATTACATAGCCTTATCGGGATATTTAAACCTTTTGTTGCAGTCTTAGCAGTGCTGATGCTGGGAATGGTTTCAGGGTGTGCAGGAAATGTCGCCACTCCAAATGATTCTAACTCTAATGCGACAAAACATACACCATTTACACTTAAGAACTGTGATTTGACAATTACCTACAAACAACCACCACAACGCGCCGTCACCATGATGCAATCGGCGACAGAGGTGATGCTAGCATTGGGCTTAGAAAAGCACATGGTTGGTACAGCCTATCTCGATAATCCGATTTTGCCAGAGTATCAACAAGCATATTCCCAAATTCGCGTATTAGCGCCAAAGTACCCGTCACGGGAAGTTTTTTTGGGAGTTGAGCCGGATTTTGTCTTCTCTACTGAGGAAAGCGCTTTTGCCAAAGAAGCACTTGGATCGCAATCAGAGTTGCTAAAACTAGGTATTTCTTCTTATTTGTTGCCTATTGAATGCGATCGCATCGAACTTAGACCTGAGCGCGTAACGATGGAGAATTTATATCAAGAAATCCGAGAAATAGGGCGGATTTTTAGAGTAGAACAACGGGCAGAAAAGTTAATTGTGCAATTGCGATCGCAACTCGAAGCAACCCAAAAAAAGCTAGGGAAAGTAACAACCAAAAAACGCATTTTTTGGTATGATTCTGAAGATCCTCCCCTAACTGTTTCTACTTGGGGAATGCCCAATCATATTATTGAGTTAGCTGGTGGTGAAAATATATTTAAAGATATTCAAAAAAAAGAAGCATGGGTAACAGTTAATTGGGAAGATGTGATTGCACGTCAACCAGATGTGATTGTTCTGATTGATGCTAACTGGTCATCTGCTGAAGAGAAGCGTCGATTACTTAAATCTCACCCTGCTTACTCCCAACTAACAGCAGTGCAACAGGATAAATTCATTGTTCTGGGCTTTAGTTACACGATGCCAGGAATTAGGAATGTCGCAGGGGTGAAAAAATTAGCAGAAGCTTTGTATCCAGAGAGGTTTAAATAATGGAGGGGAGTAGGGAAGCGGCGCAAGAAAGAATGACTAATAGACAAGAGTGCAAAAGTGCCTTTTGCACTCTTGTCGGGAAATGGGGAAAGGTTAAAGGGGAATGTTAATTCTATCTCTTTTCCCTTTAACCCTTACCCTTTACCCGACTTATGCAAGAAGTCTAATAACCAATGACCAATGACTAATAACTAATGACTAATCTATTACCAAAGCAATTGAGAAAAAATAAGCAGCAACGCTACAAGCTGCTAATGGTAGCTTTGGTAGTGATATTGTTGGTTTCTATGACGTTGGCGGTGATGATTGGGCCTGTGGCTATTCCTCCTTTGAGAGTATGGCAGATAGCTTTATCCCAACTGTTTCCAAATGTTACAGGAGACTGGACTCCAGCACAAATTCAAATTGTCTGGCTAATCCGCTTTCCGCGTGTGCTATTAGCTTTTTTTGTGGGTGCTGGACTATCAGTGGTTGGTGTCATCATGCAAGCAGTGGTGCGAAATCCCTTAGCTGACCCATTTATTCTCGGTATTTCCTCTGGCGCGTCGGTTGGTGCTGTTTTAGTCATCCTATTTGGTATTTTCTCATTTTTTGGTGTCTATGCACTGTCTTTTGGGGCTTTTCTCGGTGCGCTGTTAGCATTCGTTGTTGTTTTCTTTTTAGCACGACAAAAAGGACACCTCTCCTCCACCCGCTTAATCTTAGTTGGTGTATCAATATCATATCTGTTTGAGGCAGTAACGAGTTTCTTGGCTATCAAAGCTGGAAGTGGTGAAGCTACACGACGAGTATTGTTTTGGTTATTGGGAGGACTTTCAGGAACAACGTGGACAGACTTAATCCTGCCGGTGCTGACTTTGTTCTTGGGAATCGGGTATTTGTTACTCCAGACGCGATCGCTAAATGCACTCCTGATCGGTGAAGAAACGGCTCGCACTCTGGGAACTGACACCGATCGCTTCCGCAAGCAGTTATTCCTAGTAACCTCACTGTTGACAGGTGTAATAGTTGCTGTCAGTGGTGTTATTGGCTTCGTTGGGCTAATGATTCCTCACAGCGTCCGTTTCCTCGTCGGCTCAGACCATCGCCGCGTGTTACCTGTGAGTCTGTTGCTGGGCGGAATTTTCTTAATTTGGGCAGATGTCCTAGCACGTACCATTGTTGCCCCAGAAGAACTGCCCATTGGTATTATTACGGCACTTTTCGGCGCTCCTTTTTTCATTTGGTTGATGCAAGGTAAAGGGGGTGGGAAATGAAGTTAGAGGTGAAACACCTATCGTGGAGTATTGAAAGAAAGCAAATTTTGCATGACATCAATCTGCAAGTGTCATTGGGTGAGTTTGTCGGGTTGATTGGCCCTAATGGCAGTGGTAAATCAACTTTGCTCAGATGTATGTATCGTGTCCTTAAGCCAGATAGTGGGTTGATAACTCTCGATGGAAAGAATATCTGGCATTTGAGTACCCGTGAAATGGCACAAGCTACAGCAGTTGTTTTGCAGGAAACATCTACTGAATTTGATTTTACTGTTGCAGAAATGGTATTAATGGGGCGTAATGCCCATCAAGGTTTGTTTGACCGCGAGACAGAAAAAGACCACTCCATAGTCTTCGATGCTTTGGTGCAGGTGGGAATGAATGACTTTGCAGAACGTAGTTTCATTTCCCTTTCTGGTGGAGAAAAACAGCGTGTGTTGATTGCACGCGCCATAGCCCAGCAAGCACGGTTTTTGATTCTTGATGAGCCGACTAATCACCTTGATATTCGCTATCAGTTGGAACTTTTGGAACTGGTGAAGGGGTTGGGTGTGACTACTATTGCAGCGTTGCACGATTTGAATTTGGCTGCTAGTTATTGCGATCGCATTTATGTTGTCAATAATGGAACAATTAAAGCAGTAGGAACACCCCAAGATTTACTACAATCTACTTTAATCCGTGAAGTTTTCGGTGTGGGTTCAACAATAGAAACCGACCCAAGTAATGGTAAGTTACACATCAGCTTCTTCTTAGATGGAGGAATAGGAAGCAAGAGGAATTCCCTTGCTCCTTAAATCTTGCTACTTTATCTGTATTTAATAAACTTTTTCATTATCAGACAATTGCTACGCTTTTTGAAAGCATGAGAATTGAAGAAAAAATTATGTGTGTAACCTGCGGTTGTTCTGACGATGCTGAAGTCAAAATCATCAACACTGAAACAACTGAAGTAGCAGTAATTAGCTCCCAAGATGAGCATTATCACGATGCTCATACTTCACCTACAGATACAGCGATCGCCCATTCTCACAATCATGATTCTCATCATGTCCACACTCACACTTTACCAGATGGCACTGTAGTCACGCATTCTCACAGTCATGATTCCATCTCAGAAGCATCTCAGATTCATGCTCAATTACATAGTACAACTATATCTTTAGAACAAGATATTTTAGCAAAAAATAGTTTAATAGCAGCCCAAAATCGGGGATGGTTTAAAGGGCGCAACATCGTTGCTTTAAATCTAATGAGTTCTCCTGGCTCCGGGAAAACAACACTATTAACTCGCACTATTAATGATTTAAAGCATCAGTTGTCTCTCAGTGTTATTGAAGGAGATCAAGAAACGATTAATGATGCTAAGAAAATTCAAGATACAGGCTGTAAAGTAGTACAAATTAACATAGGTACAGGCTGTCATTTAGATGCAGCGATGGTAGAACGGGGTTTACAACAACTAAATCCACCTTTGAACTCAGTGGTGATGATTGAGAACGTGGGCAATCTTGTTTATCCCGCCTTATTTGATTTAGGAGAACACCTCAAAGTAGTAATTTTGTCTGTCACTGAGGGAGAAGATAAGCCGATAAAATACCCTCATATATTTCGTGCTAGTGAGATGATAATTCTCACCAAAATTGATTTGCTGCCTTATGTGCAGTTTGACGTTCAACGTTGCATAGAATACGCCCAGCAGGTTAATCCTCAAATTCAGGTTTTTCAAGTTTCAGCCCTGACTGGAACTGGCTTAGAAAGTTGGTATAAGTGGTTATCAGAAAGGGTTAGGAATAGTTTACAGGTATATCCCTAAAGTGAGTTCAAATTTTCAATCTGGACAATCCATTTGATCAACTTACAATCTAGGTCAAAACAGTGTGCAGGAATATCCAGATGAGGACACATGACCAAAATTATTACGCTCCACTCATGATATTAACTATCTTGAATGGAGCACATTATCCTGCATACTTGTCTAAACCAAATTCTCACAAAGATGGAGATTTTTGTTGCTCTGCAATACTCTACTAAAGAACAACATTATTTTTTATGAGAAAAATCCCCAGAACAGTCCTCCAAGAAGCCCACTTTTATCAAATATTTCAAACAATGCGGTTGCAAAGAAGCCAATCATAGCCAAGCGTCCGTTCCAAATCTCTGCACTTGGTTGAAAGCCCCATCTCCAACGTGTACCGGCGTAATAGTAAGGCTCTTTAACTTCTGGGAGTAAATCCTGACTTGCTTTTGCTTCTTTTATTTCTTGCATGATTCCTTGCCTTTTTGAGAAGAGTGTTTGTACTTTATCTATCTTGTCTCCCATCTTAAAAAAACTTTACAGAATCCTCGTCTTCCCAACGATACAAAAAATTACACACAAAAACCAAAGAATTTACGCCAAAAAAACAAACAATTTCTTCCAAAAGTTGAACACTTAGTTGTGTTATCTAACATAAGAGATAAATACTCTCCTTCATCTTGGCAGCAAAATGAAGGACAGTAAAGCACGCTATAGGTAATATTTTGAGATTATTGTTTGTCTGTGACAGGGGAGTAAATTTATCCCCCTGAAAATTTCTACACAGTTACTACCTTGGGTTGAGGTTTAGTGAATAACTCAGCTAAATGATGCGGTTGGCGATAAAAGCGGGGACAAAAATCGGGACTTGGTGTTGATAAGCGGCTTGCACTACAGATTGACCATAGTTACCCCGGCGTTCTAAATAAACCGCCATCTGCTCAATAAATTCCCGTGAAGAATAGGGACGCTTCTCTAAATTCTCGGCGATTTCTGCGATCGTCATGTCACACACCCGCAGTTGATCTTCATCAATATAGGTGTCATATATGCGGTCTATCCGTTCCTGTCTTAACACCTCATCATCAGCAAAGGGGTCGCCAACATAATGACGATAACCTAACGCTTCAAAGAAATCTTGGTCAACAATGTTAGCGCCAGTAGACACGATCGCATCTACCATATTGTGAGTAATTAAATCGTGGACTATTCCCTTGAGTCCAGCACTAAACAAAGACCCAGCTAAACACAGAATAATCGTACATTCTTTATCTTGCAGCATTGCGTCATAAATTTTTGCTGCCCTTCCCAAATTTCGACCTTGGAAAGCTGTCTTACTCATAGCTTCCACTAAGCCAACAACATCGAAAGCTTTGATGTCAATTGGTTGCACAGTCTGTTGCAAAAGTTCTTCACGATTCATGGTAGATTGTCCTTTTTATTGAAAATAAAAGTCATACGGTCTGCACAGCGACTACAAGGCAAGTCTTGCCAATGTACTAGGCGCTTCGCAGTGGTCGTACCAGGACAAACCAGGATCAGATTGCCGTCTTTTATTTAACTTGACGTGCAAATCCCAGATACTCATGAGTTGGATGAAACGATTGTTCAATTTTGCTATTAATAACTTCTCAAACACTACAAGTCACCCATGATACTCAATTTACGCCAAACTAACAAGTGGTTGTCAAAACTAGCTTAATTTTCTCCAATGCCCAATCTATTTCATCTTGGGAAATAACCAAGGGTGGAGCAAAACGAATGACATTATCTCTAGTCTCTTTGGCTAATAATCCCTCTTTAGCTAAGGCTTTACAAAAACGTCTAGCACCACCAGCTTCGGGGTACAATTCCATCCCAATTAATAAACCTTTACCACGCACTTCCTTAATATATGAACTCTCAATTGATTGTAATTTTCTCAGAAAATATTCTCCCAGTTGTAAGGCTTTTTCTGGCAACTCTTCAGAGAGAATTACATCAAGTGCTGCAATGCCAATTGCAGCAGCTAAGGGATTTCCACCAAAGGTACTACCATGATCTCCTGGTTGAAATACACTCATCACTTCGTCTGTCGCAATAAACGCAGAAATGGGATAAAATCCACCAGATAAAGCTTTTCCTACAGTTATACCATCTGGCTTAACATTCTCATACTGATGGGCAAACATTTTACCTGTTCTTCCCAAGCCAGTTTGAATTTCATCAAAAACCAGTAATACATTATGATGGCGACAGATTTGTTCTGCTTGCTTTAAAAACCCGTTGGGAGGAACGATAATACCTCCCTCACCCTGAATTGGTTCTACCAAAAATGCAGCAGTGTTAGGAGTAATCGCTTTTTCTAATGCTTCAGCATCACCAAAAGGGATAACTTTAAACCCAGTAGTTAAAGGCCCAAATCCATCTTGATATTGTTCTTCTGTAGAGAAACTGATTAAACTAATAGTGCGTCCAGAAAAATTATTACTACAAACAATAATTTCTGCTTGATTTTCTGGTACACCTTTTACTTTATAAGCCCATTTACGAATGGCTTTGATAGCCGTTTCCACAGCTTCTGCTCCCGAATTCATGGGTAGCACTTTAGGTAAACCAGAAATCTCAGAAAGCTTCTCATAAAATTTTCCCAATTGGTCATTGCGAAAAGCCCTGGAAGTTAGTGTAACTTTCTCGGCTTGCTCAATCATGGCTGCAAGAATTTTGGGATGACAATGACCCTGATTTAATGCTGAATAAGCTGAAAGAAAATCTAGATATTTTTTACCTTCTATATCCCATATCCACACTCCTTGCCCTTTAGTAATGACTACATCTAAAGGATGATAATTATCAGCACCATATTGCTGTTCTAGTTCAATATAATCCTGGGTATTCATAGTGTTGAGGTTGGGAATTCCCAGAGTTACGTTTGCTGCTTGCATATTTACTCCTGATAGTTTTGAAAGGTTGAAATAAAACTAGAAAATATCTGAAAGACTACCAATTGAATGAGACATTCAACAGTATGAGCAGAAGAGAGAAAAATCCCGATCAGTTCTTCGTTTTATAGTTCCCAATTGCAGGACACTATTTACAATGAGAGCAATACTGCAACTCCCTTTTCTTAGGTCTGCATATCAAAGATATACGCAACTTTGATACTGATGGATTTTTTCTAAATATTTAAATAGCCGATAATTATTGACCAGCCATTTCCTTTTCTTCCAGATACGCAACTTGTGTAGGACTTCTGCCTACTTTTAGTGAAGAAAACCAGTTGCCCACTCTGTCTGAATGTAAAATTTTGCTGGCATAATAACCAAGGGTGTAAACTGCAATCTTTTTAATGGTACTTTTATTTCTATCCGCAATTCACAGATAAAAAATAAAAGTTGATAAACAGGCGCTGGGTATTCTAACTTAGAGACTTTTGTCTCGTTTACAGGTGTACCAAAGTGCCGGATTTATACTCTTGTTTTTACCTTACTTCTGATAGATAGCCTACAGAAGTTAAAGGCATAACTTAGTATATCACTGTTTGACATGAGAGCAATTATAAAATCCATTCTTTGTCCAAATTTTTAGACAAATACCTGTTTTTTTCCACAAACTCATTTTGCTGTATACTTTTCCATCTGACATAATAGCATCAGTTATAATAACCTGCTCAAGGTTGCTTGAAATTAGATATTTTGCTCCGGTTAAATTGGCTTTTGTGAGGTTAGCTTTAGTGAAATTCGTCTGATTTAGATTGGTCTGACTCAAATTAGCTAAAGTCAGATAAGCTGATGTGAAGTTAGCATAGCTCAAATCTGCCTGAGTTAGATTTGCTAATATCAAAAAAGATTCTTTGAAGCAAGTTCCACGCAGATCAGCTTCATTCAGATTAACATGCATCAAAGAAGCCTTACTTAAGTCAGCCCAACTAAGGTTTACTCCTCTCAAATTCACCCCTCTCATGTATATTCCTTGAAGGTTTACCCCACAGAAATTACGTTGTCCTGCTGCATACCTCTGCAATACTTCTTCTGCTTCCATGCTTATATTCTCCTTTGTTAACTTTCTTTAGGTAGCAGAATGCTAACAAAGACATCTGAAATTAAACAATTTTAGATAAATTATGATGACGGTTTTGTAAAATTTTTAATTATGGTTAATTTAATTATTTTCACAAATAAATTTTCATCTAACTATCTCAGTTTTAATTATCCGATGACTTTTGTATATTGAGATTTTTAGTAAGTTGTACAATCCAGTTTGGAGTCTCTGCATTTTCCCAACCAGCAGGACGCTTAGAGATATACCAGCCAATTGAACCAACAATTGTAGCTAGTAGAAAGCCACCAAGTATTATTACCAGCAAAGAAATTTGGATATATCTTGTATATGTAGGATTAGTTGCTATCTCGCTCAGGATTAACATTTAAGATTTCATCTCCTGTAAATACACTCACTCTAGCGATATCAAATTAAGAAATGCTAATTAGTATTCATTAGTAATGACTAAAAAGAAAAAGGAATTTTTTTCTTAATTCAAAATATTTAAAAAAATATGAGTAATATTTTTTTAAATATTCTTAACTAGCTATAAAAAATTATCTTTTTACATTACTATCCAAACTATCAAATACAGATTACCATTGAATTCCCAAACTCTCAATGCTGGGGTGGGGGATGAAAAGGTGAAAGATTATTTCAGTGCCTATGCCAGCAAAAAAATAAACAACCAGAAAAATCCAGCCATCCCCCAAAAAATAACGATAATCATTGAGTCAGAGAAGATAGTGAAATTACTGCATACTCTTACACTGAGTCTCAACGGATCACTTTTATGCTTCAGTCCTGAGTATGTCTTTCAAGGTATCTTATTGCAATGGCACGCTTGAAAAGGGACAATCGTTGAGGCAGCAGTGGTGCAGAGGATCTCTTGAGCAGGGGAGAAAGAAGAAGTTTTAGGTATTGCGTTCGGATATTTAGAAATTCCCCCCTGCACCCCTGCCCCTCTGCAATTCTTATGCTGCCTACCATTCAGCTTAACAAGCGTGCCATTCGTATCTGATTGCAAGTAGTCAAGCACGACTTGGCAATGAAGTAGCGTTGGCGTACCCCTACTCTTAACCAAGAAGAGCGCAGGTGTGGCAGACAAGCCTCTCGTAGAGAAGCGCTGCTGCTTTCAGAAGATCGCGCCAACGATCTGACAACTCAGGGCTGGCGCGATCGCCGTTACTTGTAGATCAAAGCAATATCTTCATTAAAAGCCAAGTATCTCACTCCAGAGATAACCATATCCTTCCCCCGTTGATAAGCGAAACTGTTCCTTGGAAAAATCCATTTAACGTCTAGATTGTATCGCAGCTTTTTGAGTTCTATCATTTCATTGAAGCGATCGCTTTCATACAACGAGTTAATTGTTGCATTGTTGCATTAAGCTATTGTTTACTTTTGCTGTCTCCATACAAGGTTGTACTCTCTTTCAACAGCCACCAGCAGTTTCGATTGCAAAGGTGACAGATACGGTTTAGCTTGTTTCCCCAGCCCCTGCAATAGCCAATCCACAGAAGAGTCACGGCTGGCCACTTGATGCAACTGCTGTAACCTCACACATAGCTGCTGCATGAATTGGCAATCTTCATCAAGCAATTCCAGTGATTTCAGGTGTTCGATTTTTACGGTATAGTCGCCGTCCCATGTCTGAACTGTACAACTGTATTCTCCAACGTGGCTGACCACTCCCCAATAACCTGCTCTACCTCTCAAGTCTGGGTTATCCTTTGGCAAGAGAACGCATATCTCCCCACCGTGGTAAGGATTGGGTACTTTCGTGCTTTCGCGTATCCTATCCACAACATCTTTTACTATGCGACCAGATGGAATCTTATTGCCAGCTTGCTCTACTGCCATACATCCGCTTGTACAGTCGGTTTCAACTCGGCTTTCGCCAAAAACCGCAATTGTCGTTCGTTGGTCGGCATTGGAATTTGCCGACCAATGGTCGGCAAAAACTTTTGAAGATTCTCATAAACCACAGTAGCCGAAATCTTTAAGTAAGCGGCATCACGACTATAATTGAAGCGATCGCGGCAGTATTCTTCAAAAGTCCGGTGCGTGGAACGGTACAGCCGTCTGTCCCTCAACTCCATAAGCGCCTGACCTGCTGACAAAAATGCCCTTTCTACCTGACCTTCCAATTGCAAGCGTAAGCTTTGTTCTTCCTCGGTCAACTCTGTAACTTCAACAGCAGTCACCGTAATCGTTGCTGAGGCTAGGTTGTCT
Source organism: Nostoc sp. DedSLP04 (assembly GCF_034530775.1). Taxonomy (NCBI): domain Bacteria; kingdom Bacillati; phylum Cyanobacteriota; class Cyanophyceae; order Nostocales; family Nostocaceae; genus Nostoc; species Nostoc sp. DedSLP04. The sequence goes on from NZ_JAVRCL010000046.1 coordinate 47,066, forward strand.
AGTCTCTTTCCCCCTGCCCCCTGCCCCCTGCTCCCTGCCCTTTAAATGATAAGTCTTCAACCGCACATGATATTACTTCTGAGCTTTTTGCTCTCTGCCCCGATTACTATCACGCTAATCATCAAATTTGCAGTATATCCGTTCACTTTTCCAGGTAATCTAGAGCGGAGCGGTAATCCCTTTGGTAGCTGGAAAACTGCCTTGATATTCTTAGCTGGTGGTGCGATTACCGGAGCAGTCACAGGCAAGGCCTTGGATTTTTACTGTGAGCGAGTAGAACAGCGATTAATTCAGCTTTAGAGAGAACCGGTAGAAAGAGAAAAGCTTGAAATGGAAATTATAGAAAGAAAAAGGATCTCAAGAGAAATCGCTTTGGAGGAAGGAAGAAAGAAAGTTTTTATTATAAAAAGAATCAATTTTTAGATTGGTCAGACATGAAGAATACATCAGCAAAGCAAATATTGCTCCGCAGCAATGCATCGGAATCATTTTTTATGCCGTATTTGAACAACTACTTGGAAGCAGTGGAGGAAAAATTTTTTCTATTGAATTATGAGGACTAACGAGTGTATTCTATTTTGATAAGTTCCCGATTGATGTTCCCCATTAATGACCGCTAACTTCCCTAGAAAAATTTCTGCTCTGGGACTATTTGTATTACTTAACAGTATAGTTTACAAACCATTAAAAGCACAGGTTCCAGCACGCCCTCCTACAATCCCTAGAGATATCCAACCACCTTCGACTGCCCCTCTGCCAACACCACAACCACAGCGATTGCCTCCAACTCAACAAATACTCCCGCCTTCTAACTTAAGTCCTAATCCTGAAGAGCAGTTTCCTGACGCAACTAAAGAAACTTTCATCGTGAAACGGTTTGAAATTCTTGATGGCACAGTTTTTAGTCAAATTGAGCTAGATAAACTTCTTGAAGAATTCATCAATCGCCCAATCACACTTAATGATTTGTATCAGGCACGACAGAAAATTACTGATCTCTACATCAGTAAAGACTACATTTTGTGTGGTGCTTATATTCCACCTCAAAAAATCCGGTCTGGTATCGTTAAGATTCAAATTGTCGAAACTAAGCTCAGGGATATCGAAATCAAAGGTACACAACGCTTAAACAAAAGTTATATTCGTAGTCGTATAGCAGCAGCAAACAATGGCCCTCTCAATCAACAGCGTTTGCTAAAGTCATTGCAGCTGCTAAAGCTCAATCCTTTAATTCAAAACTTATCTGCTAATTTACAACCTGGGAATCCTCCTGAGCAGATTAAGCTAGTTGTAGAAGCTGTTGAGGCAAAAACCTTTAGTACCCAAGTAATTCTTGACAATGGACGATCCCCTAGTACTGGCAGTTTCCAACGCCGAATACAACTAAATGAAGCTAACTTACTGGGGCTAGGAGATAGTTTAAGTGTCGGTTACAGCAATACTGATGCTAGCAACTTTTTTTATGGCAGTTACACGCTACCCCTCAATCCCAAAAACGGAACCCTCTCTTTTAACTATGGAACTGGCAACAGCAGTGTTATCGAACATCCTTTCGATACCTTAAATATCAAATCTGCTTCCCGATATTATGAACTAATATTGCGCCAACCAATATTTCAATCCCCTACTGAAGAATTGACTTTGGGTTTAACTGCCTCTCGACGAGAAAGCGAGGCCGATTATGCTCCACTAGGAAAACAAATTCCTTTTCCTCAATTAGGAGCTAACGACCAAGGAAAGACCAGAGTATCCGCATTGCGATTTTTTCAAGAATGGATTACTCGTGGCAGTACTCAAGTCTTTGCAGTGCGATCGCAATTTAACTTGGGGCTAGATGCATTTAATGCCACAGTTAATCAAGATGCTCCTGATAGTCGTTTTTTTTCTTGGCAAGGGCAAGCGCAGTGGTTAAGATTATTAGCTCCTGACACCTTACTATTATTTGGTTTCAATACTCAATTAGCGACTAGATCCCTTGTACCTCTAGAACAGTTTAGTCTGGGTGGAATTGAAAGTGTACGTGGCTATCGTCAAGATTTACTGCTAGCTGATAATGGTATTTTCGCTTCGGCTGAGGTACAAGTTCCAGTACTTCGTCTATCTAAGACAAATGGAATATTGCAACTTATTCCATTTACTGATTTTGGTGTAGTCTGGAATAATTCAGGAAGCACAATTGCTAACACCAACAGCCCTAATATTCTTGCTTCCATTGGACTGGGATTAAGATGGTCGCAGAATGCTAACTTTAGCGCTCGTCTTGACTACGGCATTCCTGTCGTATCTGTTGACCAGCCAAATCAGACATGGCAGGAAAATGGACTGTATTTTTATTTACAATATAATAATTTTTAAGCTTAATCTACCCACATACCTTAAGTTATCCAGAATTAATCTTTGCTAAAGTCATGTTTTTTTAATCAAACTTATTGATTTACTTCTCCATCTGGAATAAAACACAACAGTAATCTTCATAGCTATTTTAAAGACTTAAAACCCACATTCCGCAGGTAAGTTGAAAAATCTTGGTATTTTCCATAACCCAGATATAACAATGCTTTTAGGTTTTTAACCTCTATTCTGTGTTCTGCGATCGCTACTGAGTTGAGTGTCAAAATTCATCTTATTGACACTGTTCTCAATAAATTTGGTCTGTTTGACCTGAAATACTTCTATAACCCCCCATAGATGATAAAAAGCCTGAAGTGTTTGTATAAATTGAGTTATAGCGATTTTATAAAAATTCAGATTTTGGCAAAACTACCTGCGGAGAGCAAAGCTTTAAGTATATTTACTCATGCAAAATATGGGTTAAAAGTTTACATCTTACTTTAGTTGAATGCATAAATAGAAATATTCATAAAGAAATAAATTTAGATTCTATTAACGCATTCCAGTTACTACCATTTCAAAATTACTAGGAGGTACCATAAGAATTCCACGTCGAATAGGCTTAATAGGACAGGTCGTAATTAACCTTAATTTCAAACGGGACAGCATAGTTGCCAATACGAGTTTAATCTCAAGCTGCGCTAAAGCTGCGCCAACACATCGGCGATTGCCACCACCAAAAGGCAAGTATTCGTAAGGAGAAAATTGACGCTCCAAAAAGCGTTCGGGATTAAAACGCTTGGGTTCTGGGTATACTTCTTTTCTTTGATGAGCTAAGTAAATTGAAACATTCACAATTGTTTGAGGTTCAAGCTGATAGCCTCCAATCTCCATAGGCTTTTGTACAACCCGTGTAAAGGCATTTAAGGCAATCGGATAAAGACGCAATGTTTCAGAGCAAACTGCGCTGAGATAAGGTAGCCGAGAAATTTCGCTCTTATCTTTAGTAGAGACGAAACAGTTAAGTTCAGATAAAAGGCTTCTTTGAACTTCTGGCAAATAGTGACTCCAGTATAATGCCCAAGAAATAGCAGATGCAGTAGTTTCGTATCCAGCGAATATTAATGTCAATAAGCAATCACGAAGCTCAATGTTTGTCATTGATTTACCAAACTCGTCATGTGCCTCCATAAGCATACTCAGAATGTCTTTAGAGGGAGAATTATTTTGTATTGCCCGTTCAGCAATCAGAGTATATACCACTCGATCTAACTGCTCTATTTGATGCATTAAATTTGTCTGTGGACTCCATATTCCCCAATCCTTTTGAACTCTAGAGAACAATAGCATAAAAATAGAATTTAAAGGATTATCAAAAAGCTCAAACAGCGAGTTAAGCATCTGTCGCAGTTTATTGTAATATTTACCTGTTTGCAATCCAAACACAACATTAAGGATGACACGCAAAGAAATTTCCTTCATGACCGAGTGAACTACAAAAAACTTTCCGGGAGCTAACTGGCTTATTACTTCTTCAGTAATCTCACAAATAACCTGACTATACAGACGCATTCGTTCTGAATGAAAAGGAGGCAACAACATTCGTCTTTGATGTTGATGGCGTTCATTGCCAAGAAAAATAATAGAATTTTCTCCTAATAATAGTTTCACAAAATCACTATTTTGAATAGAACTAAGATCCTCTGGAGAGGATGTAAAAATTTTTTGAATTGCTTCTGGACTGCTAAAGTAAATAATAGCAGGAAATTCATTTGCTCTAAGTCTAAAAACACTACCATAGTCCTCAGACCACGCATCTAAAGTTTCTAATGGGCGAAGTAAAAACTGAATATTCTGTAACAAAGGTGAGGTTTTTGGCCCATCAGGTAAATACATAAAAATATGTTTGAAATTGACAAAAGATATTTTATCATATAATTATTAGCTTTATCTGCTACTTTCTCATAACTACCATTAATAGGCTTTGAGCTTGATTATGAATATTTTTTCTATCCGCAACTTAATGGTATCTATTTTGATATCTCATCCTTTTTATTTACTTACTTTTTCTGTTTCAGCCCAAATAGTTCCAGACAAAACACTACCTGTTAATTCGCTTGTTACCCCTCAAGGAAGGAACAATATAATCGAAGGAGGAAGTCAGGCAGGAAGCAATTTATACCACAGTCTTGACCAATTTTCTGTTCTTACTGGAGACACTGCTTTTTTCAATAATCCTGTAAATATTAAAAATATTATTACTCGTGTAACAGGTGGTTCAGCCTCGAAAATTGATGGATTAATTAAGGCTAATGGAAGTGCAAATTTATTCTTTATTAACCCCAATGGAATTTTATTTGGTCACAATGCACATCTAATTATTGGTGGTTCTTTTATAGCCAGTACTGCCAACAACATCAATTTTCCTAATGACATTCAATTTAGCGCTAAAACTCCTGAGAACACTCCACTATTAAGCGTGAATGTTCCTATAGGGTTAGAGTATGGTGGTAATTCATTAGGATCAATTAATGTCCAGGGTACTGGACACAGCCAGGTTATATACGGGAATCAGGTAGCTGCTTCAATTACCTTATTAGGAGCAGGAGAAAGTCAAAATGGTCTGCGTTCACAACCTGGTAAAACTTTAGCTCTAATAGGAGGTGATGTTTTATTTGATGGTGGACTAGTAACTGCTCCTTCTGGACAAGTTGAAATAGGTGCTGTTGACACTGGTATAGTTAACTTTACTTTTACTAATTCGGGTTTAAATTTAGATTACAAAGGAATAAATGGTTTTAAAAATATTAGTTTTATTAAGCAATCTTTGTTGGACGCTAGTGGTTTTATGCCAGGATATATTTCTGTTCAAGGTAAAAATATAAATTTTACAGATGGCTCATTAGCTTTGATTGCAAATCTCGGAGCTTTTAGTTCAGGAGCTATCCGTGTAAAGGCAACTGACACTTTAGATTTAACAGGAATAACGTCTTTTAATATGCAACCTTTTCTCAGTGCGACAAGAATTAATCGAGGTATTATTACTTCAACTAATTCTGGCAGAGGAGCGGATATTATCATTTCAGCATCAAAAATAATTGCTCAGGACTCAGAAATAATTACTCCTCTAACTTTTGGTAATGGTAATAGTGGAAATTTAACTATAGATGCTTCCGAAAAAGTAGTAATTCGTAGTGTGGCAGTTAATGAAAGTTCTGGAGTTGCTTCTGCGTTGGGGACTATAACTTACGGTTCTGGGAACGCAGGTGATGTAATATTATCGACCAAAGAATTATTAATTGAAGATGGAGGAAGCTTAGAATCTTTGACTTTTGGTGATGGCAGAGGAGGTAAGGTAACTGTAAATGCTTCTGAGCTTTTAAAAATTTCCGGTGGTCATCCTAACTTCGTGTTACTAGCTTACGGAACACCACCTATTCCTACTTTTTCGGCAAGCAATATAACCTCTCTCTCCGTTTCTGCTGGTGATGCTGGTGATCTAAGTATTAATACAAGACGATTGATTGTTGAAAACGGAGCTGGAATTGCAGCATCGGGGCTAAAAAGTGGTAATTCTGGTACTGTAAATATTAATGCCCTTGAATCTGTTAATATTAATGGTTCAAGTTCAGTTAATCCTTCTTTAAACCGTAGCAAAATAACTTCCTCTGTAGGTACTGGCGACCCTTTTGTAACTTACATATACAATCTTAAGCAACCATCTGATGCTTTGTCTGGAAACATTTTTATCAAAACAGGAAACTTAAATTTAGAAAATAATGCTCAAGTTGAAGTTAGAAATGATAGTACAAAAAATGCTGGGATAGTGACAGTTATTGCAAATTCTATTAGCTTAGATAATCAAGCAGGAATAACTGCTTCAACTAAAAATGGTCAAGGTGGTAATATCAATTTGCAAACTAAAGTTTTGAATTTATATGACAAGAGCTTTATTTCTGCAACCGCAGGTGGTATCGGTAATGGGGGTAACATTACTACCAATGCAGATATTATAAATGTTTTGGGAAATAGTCGGATCACAGCTGATGCTTATAAGGGACGTGGTGGTAACATTCAGATTAATTCTCAAGGATTTTTTGCTTCTCGTGACAGCCAATTTACAGCCAGTTCCGAGTTAGGAATTAATGGCAATGTCCAATTTAACATTTTAAACGATAATATTGTACCTCCTAAAGCAGTAGCAGAAACAATTCAATTACCTCCTGAGATTACTTCAGCTTGCCAAGGAAATTCCCGCAACGCAGCTAGTAAGTTTGTAATTATTGGAACTGGTAATCTCCCACGTAGTTATAAAACCCAAGTATCTAACAATAGTGGATGGCACGCTAATTCTGCTGCTATAGCCCCAACTTCTAACAATTTAGACAAACAAAGCTTACTAAATAATGAAATTAAACCAATTGTAGAAGCACAATCAGTGTTGATAGAACCATCAGGAGAAGTCAATTTATTAGCGTCTAGCAATCAGGTTGCTGCTGTTGCTTCACAGTTGCCTAAAAGTGCTTGCTTTGCTACAAGTTTTACATCCAAATTATTTCCATAAACCAGAGTGATAAGTGAAAATTACTAGACGTAGATATCTATTTTGCAGTGTTGCAGGTTTCCTTATTGCAGTCAGCAAACCATCTCGGCTGATGGCTCAAAATGTCAATAAAATCACCGAACAAGCAGAACTTTTGACTGAAAAGGGGCATGAGCTATTAAATCAAGGTAAGTATTTGGAGGCGCTGGAGGCTTGGAAAGAAGCCACTAAAATTTATCGTCAACTCCACTTAGATGAAGGCATTGCTGGAAATTTAATCAACCAGAATCTTGCGCTACAAGGGTTAGGCTTGTATCTTAATGCTTGCGATCTGCTTTTATCAGCTTTAAAAATAGATACTTGGAGCTATTTTCCAACACTTAATGCGCCTGATAAATCTAGCAAAAAAGCACTTTATACTGCAATCTATCAAGTTAAACCAACCCCAGTAAATTTGTTAGGATTACAAAACTTGGGAGATATTTTACGTTTGCTGGGTAAGTTAGGTGAATCAGAAATAGTTTTAAAAGAAACTTTGTCAATGGCTCAAAAGATGACACTCAATGCAGATATTAGTTCAATTCTTCTCTCATTGGGAGATACTAAACAGTTTATGTATGAACGTTCGAGCGTAGAGTATAGGTGGGTAGGAGAACTATTGTTCCAAAAAGACACTGTTACTGAAATTCACCAAAATGCGTTAATATCGCTTGACTATTACCAACAGGTAAATAACACAACAAACGCTCCAATAGCTATAAAACTGCAAGCTCAACTACACAGTTTAACTTTATTATTAGATTTTGATAAATGGCTGAAAAAGGAATTATTATCAGGTAATAGCAGATTGACAACTACTAAAACTAATATTCATCGACAGATTCAGCCTTTAATCGACTTAATCATCAAAAACTCTTCTTTATTTAATGAATTACCTGTTAGCCAATCTGCTTATGCCAAACTCAACTTTGCTGACAGTTTAAATAAAACTTCAAATAAACAGTTACAGTCTCTAGCTATAAATTACGCAAAATCTGCATTGCAAACTGCTGAAAGCATTAACAATCAACTTTTACAATCATTCTGTTGGGGGACTCTAGGCAAATTAAATCCCGATGAATCACATGTCTGCTTTAAGCAAGCTCTATTGTTTGCTCAATCAATTCGGGCATCGGATATCGTCTATGAATGGCAGCAGCAATTAGCTGATTTATACAGCCAACAAGGAAAATCTAAAGAAGCTTCCTATTTTTACGACGCAGCTATTAATAGCTTAATCCAAGTTCGTGCTAACCTTTTAGGTAGTAATCCAGATACTCAGTTCTTTTTCTACGAAAAAGTAGAGCCTATTTACCGGAATTATATAAGATTATTAGCAGCAGATCCTTCGCCAAATTTAGAAAAGATAATTCAAGTAAACGCACATCTGCAACTAGAACAGTTAAAAAACTTTCTTCAATGTGGCAGACTCAATCTTATACCTTTGAATAATCTTCAGGAGTTGCCTAACACCACAGCAATAATCCACATTATTGATTTAGATAGCACCATAGAAGTAATTGTCCAATCCCCTGACCACTCTCTTCACCACAATTCTGTTGATGCTAAACTAATTAGAAGTCATGTCAATAATTTATTAGATATTGTTCAGTCTATCAAATTTTACTCTAATAATCAAAGTGAGATTATCTTGCATTCTCAAAGACTTTATGACCTACTAATTAAACCTCTTAAAATATATTTTCATTCATCAGGGACACTTGTCTTTGCTTTAGATACATCTTTTCAAAGTCTACCAATGGATTTACTTCATGATGGAAAAGAGTTTTTAACACAGCAATACAGTTTTGCACAAACTGTAGGTTATAAAATTCAACCACCTAATTCCTTATCTAGAAATCAGCCAACAGCTTTAATCGCTGGCTTGAGCAAGAAGTCTCCTAGTTTCAATGACGAAAATGCTCCAAAAGGCCTGAAACCACTGCCTGGAGTAGTAATAGAAGTAGCAGAGATTAAAACACAAATTACTAACTCTAAAGTGTTGTTAGATGAAAAATTCACCAGTTTACAGTTTCACAAAGAGATAAGTAAAGATGCTTTTCCAATTATTCATGTCAGCACTCATGGGCAATTTAGTTCTAATGCTGAAAAAACTGTCTTTTTGGCATACGATAAAGTCATTAATATTTTAGATTTTAATAATTTTATAAAATCTCAAGCTCAGTCTAATGAAAATCCAATTGAGTTATTAGTCTTGAGTGCTTGCCAAACAGCGAAAGGAAATAAAAGATCAGCATTGGGGATGGCTGGTGTGGCAGCCCAAGCAGGCGCACAAAGTATAATCTCTAGCTTATGGTTAGTAGATGAAAGCTCCACTGCTATACTTATGCAAGAGTTCTACAAGGCTTTGAAAAATGGTTTGACTAAAGCAGAGGCACTGCGTCAGGCAAAATTAAGTTTATCATCCAATCCTAAATACGTTCATCCTTACTTTTGGTCAGGCTTTGTGCTAGTTGGCGGATGGTTATAAAGTTCTACTATTTTTAAACCTTTTTGTACACGAGCTAGTTCATCTAGGTTATTAATGTTTTTTGCCAGTTGTGCTGCTTTGCTATATTCACGAAGCGCCTCTTTTGGCAACCATGCCTCTAAATATCTATCTGCCAATAATCGGTAGATAGTAGGGTTTTGACTTCCTGCTCTTACTCTTGCTTTCAATGACTCAATGGTTTCATTTAAAAGATTTCTTGCCATAAACACAGCATCTAAATCCCATATCGCAGCTTCATCTGGAGGTAAGTTTAATTCTGTAATCTGCTTTACCCTTTCTGCAAAAGCATCTTGTTCTTCTTGTCTCAAAACACTAACTACTAACGTTTCAGAGGAACTAATGGGAGTATCGCCTACATTAGCAAGTACGGTAAATTTATAAGTATTAAAAAATTGCAATTCTTTTTGTTCTTTTGGATAGGGTAGTGCAGTAATAGTTTTATCTACTGTCTTCTCCCAGTAAAACTCATAACCGCTAACAACTACTGTGTAACTAGTAGCTTGAGGTACAGCATACCAAGAAATTACAGGTCTGGTACTCAACATTGAACTGCCATAGGGACTAATTAGCATTGGCACATTTGTTGGACCTTTAATGCCGTCACATTCAGTTGGGTTCAACCCCGTACATAGCCTTACTCTGTCGTGCGGTAGCCTACATTTATCTTCAATATCGAAAATGCTACTTTGTTTAAAATCTAGAAATTCTCCGTTCAAGTAACATAAAGTATTAACTGTTCGTCCATTCATTGGAGTAATGCGATCTCCTGAACACAATAAGCTATTTACTCGCCAGCGAAGATCGCTCACGCTAGTAACTCGACCAATAACCTTACATCTACGTTTTGCTTCTGGCTTTACCTGACCCCACGCATTGCTCCAACCTAAAAGAAGTATCGTTGATGCAACTACTAAAATTTGGCAGATGTAGACTTTTCTCCCAATTTTACTCTTTTGCCTGTGTGTACTCAGCATCAAAAGTTTTATATAGTTATATGCAAGTTAATAGCATACAAGAATTAGAGAGATAAAAAAAGGTGTTTAGAATTGTAAATTGTAATAATAATTTGTTACTCTTGAGAGGCTATTAAATTCAAGAAGCTTAATCTTGAATTAAATTAGGAGCTTTTTGTCTAATTCTTTCTATTATTTCGGCTCGCCAGATGAAAACTTCTGGTTCTCTAGATTCAGTTAGCAAACAGGCTTCCCAGGAAAGCCAAGAGTTATCAAAATCACCTAAAATTCCCTGCACTTTTGCTAGCAAACAGTGGGTAGATGTTTTTTGAATATCTAATTCTTTTGCTTTCTCTAAATATCGCTTTGCCTCGCTATATTTCTTCTGCTCAAATTTTGCCCAACCTAAATTTTTATACAAAACTGCTTGCCATCTGGGATTTGTAGTTTTTTGTATTCCTTCTTGGGCGAGAGAAATTGCTGTATTATAATCACCTTGTAGAATTTTTACTCTAGATAAATTATTGATAGCAATTATCGCTTGTCTATTAATTTTTATGGCTAACTGGTATTGTTGCTCCGCTAAATCATATTTCATTCGTTCATCGTAGTAAGTTCCCAAGCCATAATGCCCTTCCCAATTATCAGAGGTTAACTTAAAAGCCTTTTCATAACTATCTATTACACACTGAGAATTTTGTAATTGTTTACACACAATACCTAAATTATTATATGATTCTACATTTGTGTCATTATATTTAATTGCTAATTCATAGTATCTTTTAGCTAATTCTAGACTCTTCGTACTACGAAGTCCTTTTTCAAAATAAAATTTGGAAATTGTGTATCTGGCTTGAGGATTAATTTTTATAGCTGATTCAAAAAACTCTTGTGCGGTCTGAAAATTATTTGCTGCCTCAGCCTTCTCCCCTTGAGACAGTAAATATTTAGCTCTTAGTGGTAATAATACTTTGAAAGTCACAAGGACTGTCAAAATCATAAATCCAATTACTGCGCTGACTCTGAACGTTTTAGACCTCGTTACTCTATAAATTTTACTTTGCTGAGGAAGTATTTTTAACCGTTGCAGGATAACTTCAGTAGTTGGTGGACGTTGCCCTGGCATGGGAGCCATCAACTCATCAATAAAATCAGCAAAAGGTTTATCAATCTGCGATGCTTTATTTCTCCAGATTAATCGTCCTGTTTTTTTGTCTGTCGGCAAACGTGTCAATGAAGTACCAGTAACTAGACGAACAAAAGTCCGGCCTAAAGCAAAAAAATCTGATTGTGGAACTGCTTTACCATAAACTTGTTCTAATGGAGTGTAATAATAAGAAACTACAGTTGTAATTTCATAATTTCCTACTCTTGTATCAGTTCCTCCACTTGCACTAACTTTAGCTAAATACGTATCAGTTATTCGTCGTGCAGTTCCAAAATCAATTAATGCAAGTTCCCCTTTTGGTTGAAGAATTATATTTGCAGGTTTAATATCTCTATGAAAAAATTCAGTATGGTGTACTACATCAAGTATCTCAACTAATTGACGTAGCCATTCTAATGCTTGAGCTTGGGAAATCGGTTCATTCTCTTTTATCCATTCTTCTAAGTTTTGTCCCTCAATTTTATCCATTACTAAGCAACGTAGTTCTAGAGGACTATTATTCGGCACAAAACTGAAAAAATCTTCAACATCACATTGAGGAATATTTGGATGTTGGATTAGCCGTAAAGCACCGAATTCCCGCTTAATTAACTCACGAAGCCTAGTCGAATTCCATTTGAGAACTTTCATGACTCTTCGCTCACGAACCGGATGCCATTTCGTACCAGCGTCATCTACCTCAAAAACTTCAAAGTAGCTTCGAGGGTCATAAGTAAGCTCTCTCAATGGCTTAAGTAGTCGAATACGGTTATTAATCAGCAACGGACTACCACAAGATAGACATATTTCAGTATTGTCAGGATTTTTACGTTGCTCACAAAGGGGGTTTATACAATAAAACGACATACTTGCCAAGTATAAATTTATGCTTTAGGCAGTTGGTAAAGAGTGTTTATGTCTTACTGCCTGAATACAGATACAAGTAACCATGACAATTTACGCTAATTACTCTCCCTTTACATTGCTTGAATTTTTGTGATTTGTAAAAATTTTTTTTGAGCACAGGGATGCAATCTAAAAATTCCCCCCCTGGTTTGCCAAAAGGCAGGGAGTTTTCATACGAAAAAACAAAAATACCTAAGTCTTGATTTCTCGTTTTGTAGCATAGCTTTTTACCCCGCTTCCATTCCTCTTCCCGAAGTGGAGAGAGGCTTTGAAACCCAGTTTTAGTTTTTCTCTGGTTGTATGAAAATACCCTGCCTCTCGCTTTACCAAAAGGGGCGACAGCGCCAATATCTCTATAATTGGGACATTTTTTCGAGAGCGAACGCCAAACAGACATGAGTACCTTCCTGTCCACAAAAAATGCAACAACAACGGGGACAAGTAGCTTTAGGCCAGTATCACAATAATACTTTTACTACTCTCAATGAAAAGCAAGTTACTATGACTTTGTGGCTCTTATCTTTCCGTAGATGCCCTGAATTCGATCAAACCTGTATAACGGTTAACTTAGTACTTTTTTGAAAAAATTAACCATAAATAGTAAGATCAGGTATGATTGATTGCAATCTAACATACTCTAAAAACTAAGCCTCGTTCGCGGAGAGCCTCTTCACGAGCATTCACTGTAGCAGAGGTACTTGCATAGCTATGGATTTTACTATTGAATCGGAACTTCAATCTCCTTTTTCTTCCTCTGTCACTTTTGGAGAGCAGGAACTTTCATCTGATCAATCATCATCTCAAGGCGTATTTCCAATAACAGAGACTTTTAGGCTAGCGCTGGTCGTAGTAAATGACTTAGTTTTTGCCAAAAGAGGCAAGTACTTATCTAAAACTGAAATGCTCGTTATCAAAGGGGCATTGAATGATCGAGAGTACGAGGAGATAGCAAGCCACTCAACTTACAGCTTAAACTACATACAGCGCACAGTAGCACCCCGTTTATGGGACATACTTTCAGAAACTATAGGGGATGGCGAACGAGTGGGTAAAAAGAAGCTTTGGTATTTTTTAGAGCAAGTTAACAAAAAGTATCATATTCAATCCGCCTCAGACGAAAAACAAAGGCTTCCTGTCGATGATTTAACACCAATTATTAGAGGTAAACTGCCCGACATATCTAGCTTTTATGGGCGAATACAGGAACTAAACTCACTAAAAGAATTGATAAGTAACGAGCGTTGCATATCCTTAATAGGAATTGCGGGTATCGGTAAAAGCGCATTGGTTGCGAAATTGATAAAAGAAGTTAGTGCAAGGAAACAATCAACATTTGATAGCTTAATCTGGAAAACCATTATTCATGCACCATTACTTCAAGATTTAGTAGCCGAACTCTTAGAACTAACTCAACCTTGCCAGCCTGATTTAGGTTTACCTGAATATACCCAGGAAATGATTTCAGTATTGATTAAACGCTTACAATCACGCCGTTGTCTGATAGTACTAGATGGTTTTGATTCTTTATTTCAGAAAAATAACTTTCAGCAAAGACTTGAATATGGAGTATTTTTTCACCGATTAATAGAAGAAGAACATGAAAGCTGCATACTCTTAACTGGTCGAACTTGGCCTGATGAACTTGATAATGTTATAACAGCAAAACAACCTTTTCATTTCTTAAAAATCCAAGGTTTAGACATAGATGCCGCAATGCAGCTTTTATCTAGCAAAGGATTGACGGATAAAGAAAAGTGTAACCAATTAATTCAAACGTATCGCGGAAATCCTTCAGAACTCGAAGCAGTAGCTAATCGAATTAACCACTTCTTTGGTGGTAATACCAAAATGTTTTTTGAGAATCCAACTACGCTTGTTAGTAGTAATTTTGAGGTAATCCTTAATCAACTGTTTGGAGAATCATTAAGCAGTACTCAACGAGAAATTTTAATTTATATAGCAGAAGAAATAGTCGGAAATCAACAATCCATTAGTTTTACTAAACTATTGTCTGGTATTAAACAGAAAAATCCAGAATGTGTATCAACTTTAGAATTAATCAAAGCGTTAGAAAAACTTGAGAATCAGTCATTAATTGAAAGTATCAAAGACCCAGTTACTAAAGAAATCAGTTTTACTCTCCAACCAATTATTAAAAAATACATCAAGACAGATCCACAAGGGTTAGTGCATACATCTTATGGTTCACCATTAGCGTTCGCATCTTAACACAGAGAGGTATGTATGATTTCAGGAAAGCTAGAAGTAACAAGCAAAATCAATGAACTACCTGAAGCAAAAACGATAGAGAACAACTGGCAACAGTTCACCATTGACTGTGATGGACGACGTATCATTAGCATCACAGTCAAGCCTAACATTTGGAAGGAACTGACCGATGCTGCCAGTAATTACCCTCTGTGGGTAGCAGCAATCGCTGGTAAACTCGGTCAGCAAACAGAACATGGGTTCATATTAGAGAAACCCAGCATACAAGTTTTCGAGCGCAAGCCCAAGGCAGAAACGACCTCTGCGGTAGGTCTGCTTCTTGAAAAAGTGATTACCCAATCAGGGTAAGCTAGAACGAAGAATAGTAAATATGGAGGAGTCAGACAAAGAAAAATCAGAATCTCGTTAGATACCGAAAGACCACAAGTTATGTAAAATCAAGCTAATTGAAAGGAGGTATGGAGATGAAGATACAACAGTACGAAAATTTAACGCATAAAGCGCCACTAAGGAGTAGCGCTTTGTGCGGGTCTTAAATTCCATATAACCTCAGAGCGGGGTTATCTCACGAAAACCGAACCAGTGGTACTTAAAGTTTGACCGCTTTTACCCACTGACTGGTTAGACGAGATTGAATCCGCTGCTTCTCGTATTATACGAGAAGCTGCACGAAACTCACCAGTTTCGTGTGGCAATTTTTGTTGTTGAAATTCATAAGTTTCTGTAAAGTTAAGTTTGATTAAGAAATATCCCGAATTTCGTAGCAAAAAGCAGTAGCAGTGCGAATAACAGTTACCAGTTACCAGTTATCAGTTGGAATTTACAGTCCTTGATAACTGTTGACTGATAACTGATGTAACCCCCTCTGAAGCTTGTAAACCAAGTTATCAGGGAAAAATATCGTGAAAAATAACTTATGCCCAACACACCTTGGTGTCGGGGTTCAGGTGACATCAAAATTTTTTTCAAACACCTCTCCTAGTGATAATGACAGGAGAGAAGTATGCTGACACTAGATAGAGAAACTAAATCAGCACTTCATTACGATGACCTTAACAGCAGTATCAAAGACACCTTCGCTACCATAGACCAATTTGAGTTGCAAGCAGTAGAACAGATTCGCCTCATGCATCATGAGCGGATGTACAGAGTCGCTGGGTACAAAAACTTTGAACAATATTGCCAAGGCGAATTGCATGTATATGGCGGCTATCGGCGTATAAATCAACTTTTAGGGGCTTCAAAAGTTATTGTTGCAGCAGGGGAGTTGGGGCCACAGATTAAAAATGAGCGCCAAGCCCGTCCTCTTTTGAGGTTAGCCAAAGAGCCAGAAAAACTTATTGCTGCTATAAGACTGGCTTTGGAATTAAACCCAGACCCTAGTGAATCAGATTTCGCAGCTGCGGCAAATACAATTGCTCCAATGCCAAGAGGAAAAAATAAATTCCATCAGGAACCATTGGTTCCGAAAAATGCCATCACAATTTCATCACCAGAACATCCCCGTTATGGGGAATCCGGAGTGATTTGTGCAGACGCACCGAATAATTCGCAGCAGATTGTGACTTTCGCTGATGGTGAAAGGCTGTTGGTAAACAACACTGATTTGGATGACGCAATTGTGTCCGAATCGACTGAGCGTACATATCCTAAAGAATACACGGAAGCGATCGCAGCACTCAAAGAGCAACATAAGCTTGAGCTAGAGCGCCTCTCTCAGGAATTGAGGATTGGACTACAAGCAGAGGTTAAGGCTAGAGCCGAAGCCCAAGTAAGTGAGCAAATCCAATCTCTGCAAAACCTGTACAGGCAACAGAAGGAGGAAAATATCCAGTTGCAGCAGCGCTTAGACGAGATGGAATCGCTACGGCAGTTGGAAACTGAGAACCAGCAGCTAAAAGAGCGCATTCGGGATTTGGAAAACGCCTTTGAGCCGCATCAATTACAAGACTGGGGGAATACCTATACCAAACAAGGGGCTAAAGCGTTAAACAAGAAGGTTCAGCAAGCACTGGAGAAGACAATTGATTTGAGAACTCTGGCAGCCGAACCACCCAAAGAAAATGCGACTGAATGCCTGCGCCTCATGGGTATGGCTTTGAAAAACCTAAGCGTTGCCATGAACAATACCCAAGCGCTGGAAGCTGCGGCGATAATTTTGGGTACTAGTCCCACACAGTCAGCCGTCGCAACAAGGACGGAGCAATTACAGATGCTACCTGTGGCTATTAGGGAAATTAGGCAAGTACTTGCACGTATTGAGTTTACATGGCTTGACTTTTGGGCTGTGGCTGAGAAATACGAGGTGATAAAACCTGACTACTGGGCTGAACTTACCACTCAGGAGACTGATTTAATCACACAAGCCCAAAAAAACAGTGAACAGTTAACAGTAAACAGTGATAACTGATAACTGATAAGCTAATCGTCATTCATTTTTCCAGACTGACTCGCTCGTGGTAAGCGGCTCTAGCCCTGGGTTTATGCAACTTAAATGCTCATTAGCTTAACTGATAACTGATAACTGATAACTGATAACTGATAACTGATGACTGATGACTGCGGCATAGGTGCTGCAAGTCGCTCACAAAGTCATGGAAAAATTTAGGAGAAAAGTGAATACAACAACTTATATTGCACTTAACGGTGGCAACAAAAAACCATTCGAGCCTAAACCAGATTGCAAGGTATCAGTTGAGCAGAGGGAACACCCAATTGAATACCCAAACAATCTCACGCCTGCCGAGTACCATGAGTTGCTAGCTGGTAGTGCCATTCATCCAGCACTGATTGAGAGCAGTTTCTTCCACATAGAAGGAGAAACAATCTACGACTACCTGTTCATCTCTGACAAAATCCCTCGCAAAAATGCCGGTCGAGTCACGGATGCATACATAAGGCAATATCAGCATCTATTACTGGGGGGAACATGGATTCAATCTCTTGACCCATTCAACAATTGGCAAGCAATGGAGTGGGGGCGGATTAAGCCCAACTTCCCGCGCTTTGATTGGCAAACAGGTAAACCAGTTAAATACGAGTCGCCACCTAAGACAGCCAACCGCGTTACCTATTTCGATGTTCCCAACTGTATTTGGGACAAAGTTGCAAAACGTTATTTAATTAAGCGCTATCACTCAGTTTTGGCGCTACGCTTGCTGGATCAACTCAATCCACTAATATTTTGGGAGTGGGTGAAACAGCATCCAGAGATTCCGATTATCTTATGCGAAGGGGAAAAAAAAGCCGCTTGCTTGCTTAGTTTAGGGTTTGTAGCGATCGCACTCCCAGGAATTTGGAACGGGCGCGTGGGCAAACAAGATTTTGATGAACGGTTGCATCCTGACTTAGTACCGATGGCTCAGGCGGGGCGCAAGTTCATTATTTTATTCGACTACGAAACTAAAGCTAATACCCGTTGGTCAGTTTACCAGGCAACGGTACGGACTGCAAAAGCAATCGAATCGGCTGGTTGCTTATGTGAAGTTGCATTACTGCCGGGGCCAGAAAAAGGCGTTGATGACTTTGTTGTGGCGCGGGGCGAAGATGCTAACGCTTTACTGACCACAATCATCGATGATGCCAAATCACTTGCCGATTACCAGCGCTCGTATCGGGCTAAGAAATGGGGACTTAGCAAATACAAACCAGATGTCACTATTAATATCAAGTATCTCTCTGAGGCTTTGTGCATTCCTGAACTTGAAGAAAAATGCTTGAGAGTGCCTGAGCTTTATGATCTTGAAAAGGAACAACTTTTCACGCCATCTATTAAAGGACATCAAAGAAACAAGGAGTCTACCGATTCTGGTGGAGTTGATACATCCAAATCGAAGAAATCCCCTACCTTCAATTTCCCAAAATCAGGACTAGTCGTACTCTGGAGCGACATGGGTACTGGCAAAACTGAACTCATGCGCTGGTGGCGTGACCAAAACCCCGATGCGCGGTTCCTCAACAATGGACATCGGGTTAACTTGTTGAAAAATCTTGCCGAACGTTTGCAGACGGCGATGTATTCAGACTTGGGTTACACAGGTTTAGCCCAGGCTCAAGCCCTTAGTATTACTATCGACAGCTTGCATAAGCTGAATACTCAGTCTCTCACCTACGGCTGCATATTTATAGATGAAGCTTGCCAGTATCTCACCCACCTACTACACAGTAATACTTGCAAACAGCACCGTGCAGCAATCCTAGAAGTACTGGAATATATAGTATACAACGCGCCACTGGTCGTCATCGCTGATGCACACATGGATGATTTAACGGTAGATTTCTTTCTTGCAATGCGACCCAAAGGTGAAGTACCTTACATTATCAAAAACGAGTGGCGAAACGGGGAACGCACAATTTATTGGTACGAGGGGGATAATTCAAGTGCGCTGGTTGCTCAAATCTCGGCAGCGCTGATGCTTGGTGAGAAAGTCATGGTTGCCAGTGACAGTAAGCGTTTCATCAAAAAACTCGACAAATCCTTTACTATCAAATACGAAGAATCTAGTAGTTCACCAAGTGAACTTGGCGGGGTGCATGTTAAAGGGGATACTTCGACTGCGCTCAGTAACCGGGAAAAGGAAGAATTAACAGATTCCTCCGCCCTTTCCCCCTTACCCCTTACCCCTTGCCCAGCCCGTAGGACTTCATGGCGTATCTGGTCTGTTCATTCAGATAATTCTGGCAGTGATGAAAATGTTGCTTTCATCAAAGATATCACCAACGCCGTCAAAAACTTTGATGCCTTGTTCACCTCTCCCAGTCTCGGTACTGGTGTCGATATTTCCCAGTATCATTTTGACTTAGTATTTGGTGTGTTTCACGGCGTTTCCCAAACCGCTACCGAATGCGCCCAACAACTGTACCGCTATCGTCCAAAAGTCCCGTTTCATATTTGGGTGGCCCCGCGTCCTCCCTTTGGTTACAAGGATACTAATGCTACTAAGATTAAAGAGCGCTTGCTCCAAACCAATGAAATGACCGCTTTTCTGTTGCGGATTGACCGTCAAACAGGCAAACGCGGAGCCGAGAAAGATTGGGCGCTTGAGGCTTATTGCCAAATTATGGCTAACCGTCACTATTCTCTCAATAATCTGCGTGATGATCTGCGATCGCTTCTCACCGAAATGGGCAATACATTTATATATGTGGGCAGTGATTC
>NZ_JAVRCL010000047.1:0-65954 GCF_034530775.1 Nostoc sp. DedSLP04
TTTTCGGGTCTGCCACCATTGGTAACTCTGTAATGCTCTGGAAAATTACAGATGCGACAGCTTATAACACTGAGTCAAACAGGGTGAATACAAATCCTAAATGATTCATGAGAAAACACTATATTCATGCAGCTTTGGAAAGTCAAAAATTTGACAATCAATCGCTAACTCAAATAACCCTTTGACCACAGAGAACGAATGGCAAAAAAAGTAAACTTCTCGAATCAATAGACCTCTTGCAAAAGTCCTAAATGCGTGGGACAAGTAGGTTAGAGTTGGGTAGCATCTATGACCTACGAACAAGTAAAGAGCCTGAAGTCAGAGGACTTTAAACGCTTGTGTGGTGTACGTCCAGATACTTTTAACGAGATGGTAGAGGTAGTGCGATCACACAGCCAGCCAAAACAGAAAACAGGGCGGCCGGGTAAATTAAGCTTAGAAGACCAATTGTTGATGACATTGGAATACTGGAGAGAGTACCGTACTTACTTTCATATAAGCCTAAAAGGAGAGAAATTTAGAGAGAGGTTTTCCAGATACCGTGAAAAGTCAGATTGGTAAGGGAGGTAACGGTTTAATCTTGCACAGCACCTTAGCCATAGAGCCAGAGAATGGTCAATCCTTGGGCTTGTTGTGGCAAAAACTCTGGAATCGAGAACCAAAGCCGAAACCGCCACAAGATGAAACCCCAATACAGAAAAAACAACGACAAGTCCAAGCCCGTAAAGAAGCTCGAAGCCGCCCGTTTGAACAAAAAGAATCTTATAAATGGGTTGAAGCCTTGACCCATGTAGAGAATTTTGTAACTCAGCACACGCGAGTGATTCATGTGTTTGACCGCGAAGGTGATATGACAGAAGTTTTCGATAAAACTCGTCAACTTCAGCACACTGGAGTCCTTGTGCGTGCGGCTCATAACCGTAGTTTAGATTCTCATAGCGAGCGTCTTTGGTCGAAATTAGAAGCACTACCCATTAGTTTTGAACAGGGATTTGAATTACCATCCACGAACCACAGACCTGCTCGGCAAACCAAGTTGGCGATAAGATTTTGTCAAGTAAATCTCCGTACACCTTATCGTTTTGATAACCGTGACCCTCTACCCATCTACGCTGTTTATGCCACTGAGATTGGTTGTCCAGATAGTGAATCACCAGTGGAATGGATGCTGCTCACCACAGAAGTTGTTGCAGATATCCAAACAGCTTCGATGATTTTACGCTGGTACACGTATCGCTGGCGTGTGGAAGAATACCATAAAATTTTCAAGTCTGGATGTCAGGTGGAACGATACAGACTTGCTGCTGATGGTATGAAAACCCTCATTGGTTTTTTGAGTGTAATTGCTGTTGAACTTTTACGGTTGACTTATCTCCACCGCACCCAGCCTTTAGCTTCCGCCATCGAAATTCTTAATCCCCTTGAACTGAGGATTTTGAAAGCTAAATTTCCGAAACTACCCAAGGTTTTTACAGTTAGTTGGGCTGTGGAAGCGATCGCTCGTCTTGGTGGCTACCTAGAACATCGAAGCAAAACACCCATTGGTATCCAGGTACTGTGGCGAGGTTGGTTAAAATTACACGACCTCTGTGAAGGTTGGCAGCTTGCAAAAGAGACTTAACGGGAAAAGTCAGATTCTCTATAAGTTGCAGTGGCTCTGAGTATAACAAAAAGGTGCTGCGACTGAGGGCAGCTATTTGTTTAGCGATCGCTTTTGGCGGCAGCACAAAATCAACGTTCCCAGTTGCCACAGCAGTACTCGGCATACTGTCAAATCTTGCCGTGTCTTCACACTGAGCAAACGTCACCCCACCAGCTACTTTGATCGCTTTCAACCCCTGAGAACCGTCTCCATCCATACCCGATAGCACGATGGCGATCGCTTTGCTGCCGCGATCGGCTGCCAATGATTTAAAAAACGCATCCCCCGGCAGATATTTGCCGTCAATCTTCTGACGCGAAGCCAAGTGCAGCATACCATCGACAATCGTCATCTCAGTATTAGGTGGAATCACATACACTTCGTTTGGCTCGACCATCATCCGGTCTTGCACCTGCTGCACTGGCATGGGAGTGACTCTGCTTAGAATTTCAGACAGCAAGCTTTCGTGGTCAGGAGCTAAGTGCTGAATCAGCACGAACCCCATGCCCGTATCAGCGGGCAAGTTACCAATGAGTTCTGTAAATGCCTCTAATCCCCCAGCGGAAGCGGCGATGCCAACAATCGGAAAGGGAGCATCAATTTTGAGGAATTGCTCTGGATTCATCGGTTCACCTGGAGGCAGTGCAAATGAATTTTCTCTGGGGGGGGGGAAATTCATGGATAGAAGGCAGAGATCCTTTTATTAACGGGGGTTTTGATTATCTTTTGCCAAAATAATTGGCGCAAACTCAAGGCAATGTGCTAGGTCAGCCTCATCCTATCGCGCTGGGTCAGTCTTAATCTTCCTCCTAAAGTAGGCAATTAAGTGCCAATTGCACGTTTAATTACCTAATTTTTCAATTGTCGAAAATACAAATAACACACAATAGCACTGCAATTCTAGTCCAGTGAGACTATTCCTTAGGACTCTTGCAAAAGTGCTTTTTGCAAGAGAGGGAAAAGGGTAAAGGTTAAAGGGGAAGGGGACGATACAGAACTTTTTCCCCTTCCCCCCGCCCCTTATCCCGACTTATGCAAGAAGTCTAATCTTTTTGCTTGTAACCAAATGTCTTCTACAGGATTCTGTTGTGGAGCATTCGGGGCAAAACGCTCATAAGTTATCAACCATTGTTCTCTTTCTAATTCTGCATTGAGCGAGTCTAAATACTCTTTAATTTGCCCGGAACGGTGGTAACTAGCACCGTCCCAAATAATTAAAATTTTTGCACCTCTTCGTTGTGACTGAAGATATTCTAAAAAACCTATTGTCGTCTGAGAATTAGCTTTTTTTGCTTTGGAAATCAAAAATTCTTTTGTTTTATAGTCTAATGCCCCGAAATAAGTTTGTTTACAACGAGCGTTGGCTACAGGAACTGATACTCGTTCGCTCGTTTTGCCCCAAACATAACCGTTTACGTCTCCCCATAACAAGTCCCTTAATGCTGTAGCAACAATCGTTCATCAGTATCCAAGGTTGCTAGGGGATTTTCTATATCTATCCATGAAACCTGTTCTTCTAGCTTGTCACAACAAGAACGTACTAAACGCAAACCGACATCTAACGAAAGTTGAGTATTTGTTGGGGTAAACTCTTGCAAGATGCTGGCTTCTATCGTCTGATACCGATCGAGGTGCCTGCTGAGTTTTAGGAGAAAATTTGCTCCTTCACCACCATCTTTGATAGCAAACTGCAAAATGGAATCGACGTAAGCTCTAACTTTGGGGTTTTTAATTCCCTCGGTAGCTGATGTATAGAGCAATTCCCCATTAAGATATTCAAAATCTGGTACATACAGGCGATCGCCAACTAGTTCAAATATCTGCATCCCTTGAGCTGGTCTGACTGTTAACTTTTCGCACCTGACTCGATGAGCCGCTTTTTCAAGCAATGTAATCACTGCTAATATTACTGATGGATAGTTACTATCTATACATCTTATTTCTACCGTGCCGAGTTTGTTGAGTCTAACTGGATTCCAAGCTGACTTGAGTAAGTCCCCTCCGGCTTCTTTGAACAGATTCGGTTCAATTGAGGCTTTTTCCATTGCTTGTAACCAAGCATAGTAACGAGCAAATTGCTGTTCAACTAAACCTTCGACACTTTCGGCATAAGACATAAGGGAGCCAACAGGCTGTAAATGAGTGTAAACTCCTTCCCAACCAAAGATTTCGCTACCCCGATAACGAATTGTGTGCGCGGCTAGACCAATCGCTTGTCCCTCATAAAAGGGACACGCCCGCGTCAGGGAAATCAGTGCAGAGTCACAAGCTGTAGCTAAATTAAAGATATTTAATAGTTCTTCTCGCTCTGCCAATGTTGAGCTGTAGGATATTGCAACACGAGGGTCAATTACCCCAGGCGGAACTTCTAAATGCAGATGCGTACCTGTACATTTTCCGGCGTGTAAAAATTGTTCATAGCCCACAGTCCGCGCTTGGATATGGTAATTAGGCTGATCCCGCATAACTGGCATAGTATGCAAAGGATAGCTAGACAAAGGATAAAGGCGTAAACCAATCTGTTGCGCTGCACAGAGTGCTAATTTGAGATTTGTAAGATAAACTCTTCCTAATTCTTTGGCAGTGTCCGCAGGCGGCGTGTTAATTTCTACCATACTTTTGACGAACTCTGCCACAAAGTATTTTGGGTTTAAACCTTGTGCTTGAGCCATTAACTGGCAACTTGTTAAAAACTCATCGGCGCGATCGCTCAAATGACCAGCTTCATCTACCAGAAAAAATTCTTGCTCAAGACCAATACGACGCTTTACTAGATCCATTTAGGCCTCCGTAAGAGTAATCCCGCCACAGCCCCAATACTTTATATGTAGCTTAAAGGATAAAGTGACGAATAGTACGTTTGTAAAGCTGAAACACAAGAGGATTAAGCAGTACTGTCACTAGCAGGCGCAGCGATGGCGATTACGTGATCGCAAAGGATACTGAACAAAAGCGGCGATCGCACATTGAGGTGAAAGATTTCTTCGTCAACGCCACTGCCTTGCCATTCAGTTAAATGCTGGTTTTCTGAACTAATTGTAGCCATATTCCCTCCATATTCTAGAAATATTGGAACGATGTTTCTGTGCAAGTTTTTTGAGTTGTGTAAGCAAAAGATAGTATGCTAATAACAAGCAACTAACCATTCTGTTCGGTTGAGATAGTCAAGCGATCGCTTTTTTCCCAGCGATCGCTTTTAATTTTTCACTAATTGGCACAATTGACCGTAAAGCTTATACCTTCTGACCGCTTACTGCTATTGGGGTTTATCCTTAGAAGACTCATTTATTTTGATTTGAGTATTTGTGGCGGGTTTAGTAATGCTTGCTTTTTGATTTCGATAATCTTGCACGGTTAGAAGTTGCCAACTAGAATCTTGTGAAAGTTCCAAAACCCATTGATGATAATCATATAGACTTTCTCTATGCCCAACACTGATAAACGTTGTTTTTGTCTCTTGTAACTGTTGATACAAGTTTCCTTCGTTTTTCAAATCTAAAGCGCTGGTTGCTTCGTCTAATATAGTAAAGCTAGGACGGGTAACTAATAGTCTTGCAAAAGCTAGGCGTTGTTGTTCTCCCAGCGATAAGATATTTTCCCAAGGAACTTCTGTATCAAAGTTGTCTACTCGACTAAGCAAGTTTTGCAAGTTAACTTGTTGCAATACTTCTTTAAGTTCTGCGTCGGTCATCTGGTGGTTTGTATTCGGATAGAGTAACTGTTCGCGCAAAGTTCCCAAGATGATGTAAGGACGTTGAGGCAAAAACAACAATTCTTTTAGGGGAGGTCGCACCAGACGACCGGTTCCTGCGTTCCACAAACCAGCGATCGCTCTTAACAGAGAACTTTTACCTCGACCACTAGGGCCAACAATTAATAAACCTTCTCCTGCTTGAACAGTCAGCGACAAATCTTCGACAATGACCTGTTCGTAATCCGGTGTTTGTAAAGTGACATCATCAAAAGCGAGATGATTTTCTTCGATTGTTTTGATGGTACTGACATTTTCTGGTTGTTTAGTTACTGTTTCTAAAGCATCTGAAAAATCAGCTAAACGCTCAACATAACTGGAAAATCGTCCAGAAGTTCCAAATTCATCTATTAATGTTGCCAGCCCATTAGCAAACATACTGCAAGCTACAACTGCTTGGCTAACTTGTCCGAAATCAATTTCACCTCGAATATATACAGGTGCAAATATTAAATAAGGAAATATTTGGATAATAGACCGATATCCTCTGTTAAAAATGTCTTTATTTCTTTCCCAATCAATCTTACTTTCAGAATTTTTAAAAAGATGATTAAATCTCCGCTGAATGATATTTAATTCTTGGTTTTCTCCCCGGAAAAAAGCTATCGATTCAGCATGGTTACGAACATGAGTTAAGCTATATGTATAATCAGCTTTAGATTCAAGTTCTTCTTGAGTAATCTTATCTAATTCTTGACTCAAATAAACAGCAATCAAATTGCCTATAATCGTATAAGTAAGCAGAAATGCTACAGCAAATTGGGAAATTGACCAAAGAATTATTAAAAAAGTCGTCATTTCCAGGATTTTTTCAAACAAAGTAGCTGAAAAATTTAGAGCAGTCCTGGCAATAGGTTCGATTTCTTGGGATAGACGTTGATCTGGGTTATCGATATCGGAGCTAAAATTGATTTTATAATAAGCGCGATCGCTAAAATATTTTTCTAAAATCTGCTGATTCAGCCATTGATACCAATCAAGGGCAATTTTTTTTCTGACAAATTTAGTCAATCCTGTCAAGAACGTGATTAAGAGCAGTCCAAGACCGTAAAGTGATAACGTACTAAAAAATTTAGAAGTATCTTTATCTTGAATAATGACATCGATTAAATAGCGATCAACGAAGCTATTAAAGGCAGTTACGCCCACAAGTCCAATTATTAATAAGATTAGGAGAACGAGCATTCCCCATGCCTGAATCACATCTGAGAATGCTCTTCCGTTGAGATTTGTGGGATACCAGTAAGGCCCGGCGATCGCTTTGACATTTTCCCAAAATCGAGTAAAACCGGAAGAAGTATTTGTTAATGATTGATTTTGAATAACTTGGGTTGACATGTTTTATCAATAAACGGAAATCTTGTTTGAGTGAATAAGGCAGGAGGCAGGAGGCTGCAATCAGTGTAGGCTCTAAACTTACATTGATTGCAGATGGGGCTTAAATCCTTGCTTGCAAGCGATCGTGGCAAGCTATACAAGGACAGTATTCCTTCTGTCTTTCTTGCTAAACTTAGTAATTTTTAGTGCTGAGTAATAAGTGAAGTTTATCACTCATGACTCAGCACTTGGAACTATTTTTCCATTTAGATTACGGCAGTTTGCAAGTAATACCATTACAAGTTTTGAAACTTGTTCCAAACTTCAGGATTGACGATGTGAAGCGGCTTTTCACCTTGAAGCACTTGAAGTATTTGATTAGCTGCGGAAAGTGCAGCAGCCATACCAGCTTCAGGTGTAACTCCAGCTAGATGAGGTGAGTAAATTACATTGTCAAAGTTATATAAAGGATTATCTATAGATGGGGGTTCAGGCTCAAACACATCTAGTGCAGCTCCAGCTATCCATTTTTCGCGTAGAGCTACAACCAAATCTTTTTCACGAACTATCTTCCCACGAGAGGTGTTAATCAAGAAAGCAGTAGATTTCATCTTCTTAAAAGCTTCCAGAGCAAACATTTCATGAGTTTCATCGGTTAGCTCAGGATGTAAAGATACAAAATCAGATTCAGCCAGAAGATAATCTAAATCTTTGACTAGAGTTGCACCTACTGTTTCGGCTTTATTGGATGGAACATAAGGATCGTAGGCTAAAACTCGCATTTGAAATGCTGTACTACAAATTTTAGCAACAGCACTACCAATTCTTCCCAAACCAACAATACCAAGTGTTTTTCCTTCTACTTGAATTGGTTGTATCTGATTACGAATTAAATAGTTTCCTGTTTTCACACACTGATTGAGGAAACTCAAATTTTTTGCAAGAGATAAAATCATGCAAATCGTGTGTTCTGTAACAGCAGTTGTTGACAACCCTGGGTTGTTGACTACGACAATTCCCTGTTCTGTTGCAGCAGCAATATCGATGGCATCAGTTCCAAATCCAGATGTACTGATGACTTTTAATTTTTTTGCCAATTGAATTGATTGGGCATCTAATTTAGTAGGATAACGGACAAATACGCCAGATGCGTCTTGAATAGCATCATTGATATTATTCTTAGTCGGTTCTTTGATAATTTCGATATTAGTGTGTTCCTCAAGGAGTTTTTCGCCTGTTTCGTCATACATTCTCCCGATTAAAAGAACTTTGTGAGTTTTAGTATTCGTTGCTGAAATTTGGGGGAAAATAGCTGTCATACAATTTCTCCTAGATTAAATTATTTCACACAAAAGAGTTTATGGGCGATGGATATAATTGTTGAGGTAGTTTCATACTTTCTAGAATTAAATTAGAATTATTAGAATTAGATGCGGTTGGCTCTAATAGCTGAGACAAGTTTTGAGCAATGGTAATTAAAGGGTCGATCGCTTGAATAGAATCAATGCCATTTAACTTGAGATATTTGGCTAGGATATGAAATTCTGTACAACCAGAAATAAAGGAACGAGTCTTATATTTATTTAACAACTTTTGAACGTCTTCAAGAATTGCTAGTGGGTTTTGTCCTCGTTTTAATACTTTAAAAATCATCTCATGAATCAAACGATAATCTTTTTCATCTGGAGAAATAATTTGATTCGCAGCAGTACAACCTCGTTCAAACAATTTTTTTTTGTAAGTACCTGTACCTGCAAGTAAAAGGGCAGGCTCATCATGTTCTTGCAGTTGTTGGTCTGCAATTTTAATTAAGGAGATTACTTTATTAGTCTGATGCTCTGGAAGATGAGCCAAAGCATAATGAGCAGTACAACAACCAATCACTATGCGATCGACTAATTGATTAAGTTTTTCTAAATGTATTTGCACAAAATCAATGAATTCTCTTTCATTTCCGCTATGAACTGAAGTCGTGCGATCTGGTGCAGAGGGAAGTGAGAAAACAATAACGTTGGGTGCTTCTTGTTCGTTGTCGATATACTGGTTGTATTCATAAATGGTTTTAAGAAATTCAACAGTAATTACAGGCCCCATTCCGCCTAAAACTCCAAGAACTGGTAGTTTATTCATAAATATCCTCAAAATTTGTGATTACTATGGTTGAACTGTGTACATGACTAAAAATTAAAATTGGTAGCGAAAAGGTTGTTATCTTCACGTTCGGAGTTCTCTGTGCGATCGCATAGCTTTAATAATGGTGTGTCAGGAGATTTTACTACTTCTTCTAGAAGAGCTTCTAACAACTTTAGAATCAAGGAAATACGTTCGTTGGCAAATATATCTGTGTTGTAAATTAATTTCAGATATAGTTCTCCTTCGTCTACAAAAGTGAATTCTAAATCAAATTTAGCAGTGACAATTTCTTGAGCAATAGAGTTAACAGTAATTCCATCTAAAGCTAAATCTACATTTTGATTGTTTTGCAGTACAACTGCAATATCAAATAGGGGATTACGGCTAGGATCGCGTTTGAAATTTAAATCTGATACTAGTTTGTCAAAGGGACATTCTTGGTTATCATACGCTTCTATTGTTGTTCTTTTCACTTTTGCAAGTAAAGTAGCAAAACTCTCGTCTGCTGCTATTTGGTCGCGTAAAACTAAAGTATTAACATAAAAGCCTATTTGTTCTTCTAAATCGGGATGATTTCGTCCAGCGATGGGAGAGCCGACTGTAATCTCATTTTGTTCGGTATAGCGAAAGAGAAAACTTTTGACTAAAGTCAGTAAGCCCATAAATAAACTGGCTTCTTGAGTTTTGATTAATAACTCAAAATCCTTGATTAATTCTGGCTTTGGCTTCCAAATCGTCGCAGTTCCTGAGAAACTTTGCCCTGCTGGCCGAATACGATCTAAAGGTAAGTCAAGACGCGCCGGAGTAGGAGTTAATTTAGCTAACCAGTAATCGCGTTGTGCTTGTAGTTTTGACGTTTGCAACTGCTGGTCTTGCCAGTAGCTATAGTCTTTATAATGAATCCTCAAAGGTGGCGGTAATTCTACATTTTGTTGTCCGTAGGCATGATAATGTGCGAGGAAATCTTTAATTAAAACGCCTGCTGACCACCCATCTGAAATGATGTGGTGCATATTAAACAGAACTATATAACTCTCTTCACTGAGTTTTAGTAAGTTAACCTTGAGTAAAGGCCCTGTTTCCAAATCAAAAGTAGTTTTGGCGTTGTTGCAAATAGCTTCAACAATGATATCTTCTTGTTTTTCATATTCCATTAAATCTATCTGTTTGACTACAAAATCCATTTTCTCGTGTACTACTTGACGCGGTTCATTATTTATTAAGGTAAACGTAGTACGCAAAATTTCATGGCGTTGAATCAAATGTTGAAAAGCATTTTCAAAGGCAGCAATATTTAAATCCCCGTTGAATTGATAAGCACTGGGCATTCCGTAGGCATTATGGTTGCGATCGAGAAATTCTAAAGCCCAAAGGCGGCGTTGCCCATAAGACATAGGATAAGATGTTTGCTGAGTTATTGCTGGTATGGGTTTTTGATAATTGTATTGGGTTTTAGAGATTAAATCTGCTAATCCGACGATTGTGGGAACTTTAAAGAAGTCAGCCAATTTGATTAACACA
Source organism: Nostoc sp. DedSLP04 (assembly GCF_034530775.1). NCBI lineage: Bacteria > Bacillati > Cyanobacteriota > Cyanophyceae > Nostocales > Nostocaceae > Nostoc > Nostoc sp. DedSLP04. The sequence continues at coordinate 10,365 of NZ_JAVRCL010000047.1, forward strand.
TTTAATTCTTTATGAACGTGATTTACTACTCTCGAAAGTAACAGAGAGTGTCCACCAATTTCAAAGAAGTTATCAAAAATACCGATGGGATATTTAGTAAGAATCTTTTCCCAGATATTGACTAGCTTTGACTCTAAAGTATTACGCGGTGCGGCGTAAGCTATTTGGGTTAATTTACCTGTTTCCTTGATTTCGACAAGCGATCGCAAGTCAATTTTGCCATGTCTAGTTAAAGGGAATTGCTTTAAAAAGATAAAGGAAGTAGGAATCATGTAAACTGGCAGAAAATTCGAGAGGAATTCTCTGATTTCTGAAATTTCTATCTGTTTATCAGTTTGACAATAGGCAGATAACTGAGTTTGATTATTTAATGTCGGTAACACAATTGCTCTCTCAATCTGGGCATAACGGCTAAGTTGGTATTCAATTTCACCTGGATCTATACGATAGCCATTTACCTTAACTTGATTATCTTTTCGCCCCATAAATTCAATCACACCTGGGACAATTTGTTTACCTAAATCTCCTGTTCTAAAGAGAATTTTTTCTGGATTGAGAAAGCTGGATTTAAATTTTTCCTTGGTGATTTGGGGAAGATTGCGATAACCAGCGGCTAATGCTGCACCTTCTACGCAAATTTCACCTACTATATGCAGAGGTACGGTGTTATTGAATTCATCCAGGACAAATAATCGATTGTTATAGAAAACCTGACCAAGAGGTACGTCTGTATTTAAATTTTCATCGATTGTATATTGAGATACGCCAACACAAGTTTCTGTGGAACCATAGACATTGCTGATAATTTTCGCTGGGAAGCGTTTTCGTAAAGCGATCGCAGTTGCTTTATCTAATTTCTCTCCCCCTGAAGAGATATATTTTAAGCTAGGGATAGTTTCTTCAGGTTCGAGTACATTTAAGATTTCTCGATAGATAGATGGCGTTGTGTGCAGTGCATTAATTTGGTTTTCTTGTAAAAAGGAAACTAAATGCCCTATATGCTGTACTTCGTACATATATAAAGCAGCACCTATTGTCAAAGGTAAAAAGATATTACGAAAAGATGGATCGTGGGTGACAGGTGCAGTGAAAATATAGCGCCATTCAGGATGTTTATCTAAGTCAAATGTGAGTCGTAAACTCCGAATTACATTCAAAATAGAGATATGACGACCCATAACTCCTTTAGGGTTTCCTGTTGAGCCAGAAGTGTATAAAATATAAGCAATTTGGCTAGAGTCTGGTTTGAGTTTCGGTTCAGTAATATCAAAATCTGCCAAAATATTATCGATTCGATCCAAACAAATTGCTTCGATTTCTTGAGGTAATTGGGAGACAAAATTACTCTCCGTGAGACAAATATCACAGCCACTATCTTTTAAAATAAAATCGATGCGACTACTAGGATATCGGGGGTCTATCGGCACATAAGTTGCCCCAGTTTTAAAAGTAGCCAGAATGCCGATAATTAAGTTTTGATTGCGTCCGAGCGCTAATGCGATCGCTTTCCCAGAAGTAATGTGATATATCTCATGTAAATAATTAGACAAACGATTTACTTTATCATTCAATTCTCGATATGTAAGAGTCGTTTCTCCAACGATTAATGCTGGTGCATTTGGCGTAGATTTGACTTTAGCAATGAAGTCATCAACGATGGTAGAATTTTCAGGTAATTCTATTGTTGGGCCGATTAATTCTGCCAATAATTGTTTCTGTTGCACTTGTGTTAATAAAGGCAACTCAGAAAGCAAACCATTGGCATTTTTAATTATCCCCTCCATTAAAATTTCAAAACTTTCTAGAAACTGTTTGATAGTTTCCGGTTTAAAAAGTTCTGTATTATAGTTGCAGTAGATAATGAGTGCGTCATTGACTTCAATGAAATTAAAGCCTAAATCAAAAGGAGTGTAGCCAATTGGCTCTGGTGGTAGCGATACTTTTAATCCCTCAAACTTAGGTAGAGTTAAATTAGGATCCATATTGAAAGATACGGATATCAAGGGAGAACGAGAAAAATCCCGTTGTAATTGCAAGGCTGCTAATAACTCTTCTAAAGCGTGACTTTGGTGTTTAAAAGCGGCTATGAGTGTTTCTTTTGTATGACGAAGATGTGCAACAAAAGAAGTAGTAATATCTGTCTGAATACGAACTGGTAAAAATTGCGAGCAAAAGCCAACTAATGTTTCGCTGCCTTCAAATTGTCGTCCAGAAATGGGAATACCAATTACTAAATCATCATGACCGGAAATTCGACGCAGAAAAGCTGTGTAAGCAGCGAACATTGTCATAAATAATGTCGCTTGATTTTTGCGTCCTACAATTTGCAAATTTTGCCACAGTTGAGGAGCAATAATTTTGCTTTCTCTACCCCCTGTATAAGTTTTGACAGCAGGACGAGGAAAGTCAGTAGTCAGCTCAAATACAGGGATTTCTCCCTCATAAGTTTTTAACCAAAAATCACGATGCTCTTGCATTTGTGAACTTTGTGCTTCTTGCTGTCGCAAAGCTAAATATTGGCGAAACTGCATTGGTGGCGCTAAAGAGTCTGTAACAACACCAATTTTTGCTGAATAAAGTTTGCCAATTTCATTCAAAATTAGCCCTAATGACCAACCATCTGCAACGATATGATGAGTTTTTAAAGATAGCAGATAATGTTCGGGTGCTAAACGCATCAGTACAGCTGCAAATAAAGGAGCGATACTCAAATCAAAAGGTTTTTGAGACAACTGAGTTCTTAATTCTAAAGCACTTGCTTCAGGGTTATCTTCATCTATTAAATTAATTAACGGTAGGTCAATTTTGACACTATTGATAACTTCTTGGAGTTCGCCTTGTTCTAAGATTTGGGTTCGCAATGCCTCGTGGCGGTTGACTACTTCATTAATCGCTTGCTGCAAAGATGAAATATCTAAATCACCATGCAATTCTAAAGAAGTAGTAACGTTATATGATGCTGAAGCGGTTGTGTCTAATTCTGCCAATAACCAAAGCTGACGTTGCGCTTCATTGGTAGAAAATGTCTGGTTTAAATTATTCCTACCATCTTCATCGTCAGAGCGATCGCTTTCTTCTCTTTTCTTGGCTTGCGGTGGTTTAGCATTTTCAAAAAAACCCGCTTGTCGCAGTTCTATAATTGCTTCTTTGACAGCAGTTACTACTTTATCTATATCTTCATTAGTATGGTAAGTGGAGAGAAAACAAACTCGTTTTTCCCATGTATAAATACCTTTCACATTCAGTAAGTAGTAAAAGAGTGGTAATTCAATAGGTTGTAAGAAAAGACTATAAGCTCCAAAAGGTTCAAAGCGAAATAAAGAGCCGAAATTAACAATGCGAATAGGAATTCTTATTTCTTGAAAGAACTGATTAACTTCAGTAGCTAATCGATTAGTTAATTGATTTACCCTTTCTTGAAGCGTTGCACCTTGTTCGCGTAAATGTAGCATTACTGCGCGACAAGCTGCCAAAGCTAAAGGATGACGACAAAAAGTTCCACCATAAGCAGTTAATTCTGTTTGTGGATGGGAATTATCTCCATAACTCCAGAAACCGCCATCAATTGTATCTAAAAAATCTGCTTTGCCACAGATCGTGCTGATAGGCAAACCACCACCAATAGCCTTACCGTAAACTATGATATCTGCGTCAATATCAAACCATTCTTGCGCTCCTCCTAGAGCTATCCGAAATCCAGTAATAATTTCATCAAAAATTAGCGCAATATCTTTTTCATGAGTCAATTTTCGTAATTTTTGTAGAAACTCTTTAGGTTGCAAATCGGGTTTACGGCTTTGAACAGGTTCTACTAAAACTGCTGCTAAATTCTCAGCTTGAGCAGCAATTATTTCTAGACTTTCTTCGGCTCCGTAAGTAAGAACTATTACGTCTTCAACCATTCCTGATGGTGTACCGAGACTTAATGGTTGAGCGGTTCCTGGCTCCTCTCCAACTCTTGCTAAAATGCCATCAAAAGTACCGTGATAAGAACCAGAAAATAAAGCAATTTTTTGGCGTTTTGTCCGCGAACGAGCAATACGAACTGCTGCCATAATTGCTTCTGTACCAGTATTACTAAAAGCGACTCGCTCCACACCTGTCATTTCACAAATTAAAGCAGCCGTTTCTGCTGCAATATTAGACTGCATTCCTAATCCGATTCCGTGTTGCATTTGCTGCTGAACTGCTTCTATAACGAAATCAGGACTGTGCCCAAAAAAGTTAACACCAAACCCCATTGCTAAGTCGATGTAATCATTGCCATCGATATCACGAAAATATGCACCTTGGGCTGATTCTGAGACAATGGGATACTGAAATTCTTTTAAAGCCATGCGGAAATCAATGGTAGGTTTAACATCAACCATTGTCTTTCGGCTGTTTTGCGAATATGCCTTAGATTTTGCTGTTTTTTGATTATAAATAATCTCTAGTTTTTGGATAAAAGCTTGCTGTTGTTCTGTTAAAGATTTCTTCTCAGTCAGCTTTAAGGCTAATGGGTTTAAACTAGGAGAACTAGTTTTTTGAGGCGAATCAGTTTTAACTTGTTGAGGCAAAGGTGTAGTTTCTATTTTGCTTGTTTTAGAAACTGTTTGGTTAATTAAAACTTCTGATGTATTGCTTGGTGCGACAGATCCAGATTGGAGTATTTCTAATTGCTTGAGAATGGTTTTTTCATGTACATCTTTGAGGTCTTTTAAAGATTGTAGTTGAGCCATCATCAAAGCTTCTTTGCTAGAGGTTTGTGTTGATAATGGTACTGTTTTAACTTGGCTAACAATAGTGCTTTCAGCAGAGGTGGAAGCAATAATTAACTCTTGTCCATTGTAGATGCTGGTATTATTCTGTTGAGAAAAACTATCCGCAGTAGCAAAACCGCAGCGTTTTAAAACACCACACCAACTTTCTCCACTTAACAATGGAGTATCTATACGTAACTCTTTGTCTTGAAAGCGCCACCATCCGGGCGTAAGTCCAAAGGTTAAATCAAGCCAGGAATTATTTTCTACTGTTTCTAGTAGTACTAAATAACCACCAGGTAGTAGTAATTCTCGAATATTATTTAGTGTTTCTGTAATATTTCGGGTACTATGAAGCACATTAGCAGCGACAGCTATGTGATAAGAATGTGCTGTTAGTCCCTGAGAAACTGGTGATTTCTCTATATCTAATTGATGGAAGTTGAGATTATCTCTGTGTTTAAACTTTTGTCGCGCTTTATTCAGGAGAACAGGAGAAAGTTCGGTAAAAGAATAAGTTGCATGGTTGAGATTTAAATCATTAAGAATTGCTTCTGAAGTCGCACCTGTACCACCTCCTACTTCGATAATTTGGTAAGGGCGATCGCTACTAGAAAAACTCTTTAAAATGAAGTTAATTTCTTGAGCTACTCGTTGATTCATTAAACGAGATACCGGAGAATTACCATATATGCTTTCCGCATGAATCACGGAACCTGCTGGGAAAATTAACTCTAGAGGATCTATATTTCCTTTCAATACTTCTGCTAGATTTTCTCCACAGCGTTGCAGCATTTCTAACTCAGGTTTTGCTGCTGGACAAGTAGTTTGCAGATTTTCTATAGCTTCTGGTAAAGAAAAAGGCGTAGGTAGGTTTTGTACTATCCAGATGTTACCTTGATTTTGAATAATTTCAGCTTGCTCTAAAGTTTTTAAATAACGAGTAATTAAAACATGATATTTTGGGGCAATAGGCAAAGTTTGTAATAAGTTTTCTGTTGTCCAACTTTCTGCTATCTTTAGTTTTTTACCTAATACTTTTAAAGCTTTCAAGATATAGGCAATACTAATCGGTTGTAATTGGGAAATTACCCAGAGATAATTATTTAATTCTGACTCAGAATTAGATACTTTATTAGAGGTTTCATTTAATATAGTAGCTACTGAAGATATTTCTAATGGTTTTGGTTCAATATAATCAGATAGATAATTAGCTATGTCAGCAATTGTTTGCAAATCGGTAAATAATCGATCTATCTTAACTTTTACACCAAACTTTTCTTCAACTTTACGAGCAAAGTCAGTCAAAATAATTGAATCTGCTCCTAGATTTAATAAAGTTTCATCATCTCTAATATCATTTTCATCTTCTTTTAGAAGCAGAGCCAAGATAGACTTTAACTGATTGCCGATTTCTTGCTGATGTTTTTGGATATTTGAAACTTTTGCTACAGTCATCTTGGTCTCCATTAGCTCGTTTTCTACAGACACTTCTTTAATTGAACTTGATTCGACTGAAATAGCAGATTTAAATTGAAACCTTTTTCGTTGAAAAGGATAGTTTGGTAATTGAATATTTCTGTAACCGTAATCTTCATTGAATTTTTCGGCGTTAAAATTTACTCCATGAATGTAGAGTTGGGCTAGTGTTGATAACATAGTCTGCCAGTTATCCAAACCTCTATTGAGAGAACTCAGCCAGATAACTTCATCGTTATAACGGCGACCTTGTTCTGCAAGTATTGGTCTTGGGCCGACTTCTAAAAACAGGTTATATCCTTTGTTTAACGCCGTAATCAGACTTTGCAAAAATTGCACGGGTTGACGGCATTGTTGTCTCCAGTAACTTGCATCGGGCGTATTTGCTATAGTTTGTCCGTTAATTCCTGAAAGTATTGGAATTTGGGGCTGCTCGTAAGAAATACTACGAGCAGCAGTTTCAAAATCATCTAAAATTGACTCTATTAATGGAGAGTGAAAAGCACCGTCAACTGATAGTAATTGAACAGCTATTTTTTGGTTTTTGCAGTTGGCTACAATTTCATCAACGCTATTACTTTCTCCAGAAATTACAATTTGTTGAGGATGGTTAATAGCCGCAATTGAAACTGTATTACTATAGTTTTGAATTAGATAAAGTACCGTAGCTTCATCTGCAAAAATTGAAGCCATTTTTCCTGTAGGCGCAGTTTGCATTAATTGCCCACGTTTAACAATTAATTCTAAACCTGCTTCTAAACTAAATACTTTTGCAATACAAGCTGCGACATATTCACCAACGCTATGACCAATTAGTAAACTTGGTGTGATTCCCCAAGATTGCCACAGCATGGCAACTGAATATTCTACAGCAAATATAGCTGGTTGAGCGTATGCAGTTTGATTGAGTAAATCTGTGCGATCGCCAAATAATATATCTTGTAGTGGATACTCTAAATAATTCGCTAAAATATCTGCACATTTGTCAATATATTTACGGAATGTAGGTTGGGTTTGGTAAAGTTGATGACCCATACCTGCATAACAAGCTCCTTGACCAGTGAAGAGAAAGACAATTTTCGGCTGTTTTTCTCCTGCGAAACGTTGATAAAAAGTAAAATTATCAATAGTTTTTTCGTCAGCAAAATTCGCTAATTTTTGTTGCAATTTTGGTAATGTATCTGCAACGATCGCCAATCGTTCAGCTAGAGGCGATCTACCCATTGCCGCACTATGGCAGATATCTCCGATTTCTAGATGAGATTCTAAGTGGGTGTAAAAACGTCGCGCTAGTTCTTTTAAAGCTGTTTCGTTATGAGCGGAAATCGTCAACAGATGACTAGGACGTTGCAGCTTAATTTCTGGTGTGTTGCCAACAGGCGCTTGTTCGACAATTACATGAGCATTTGTTCCAGAAAAACCGAAGGAACTCACCCCGGCAATGCGGACTTCACCATTGTTAGACCAGGGTATTGTTTGACCGGGAATTTTAATTGGATACCCTTGCCAATTAATCAGGGGATTAGGTTCTTGAAAGTGAAGATGAGGCGGAATTTCACCATGCTGGAGGGCGAGAATTGTCTTGATCGTGCCTGCTATCCCTGCGGCGGCTTCGAGATGTCCGATATTAGTCTTAACTGAACCGACGTAAAGAGGTTGCGATCGCTCTCCATAAACAGCAGCGATGGCGTTCATCTCAATAGGATCGCCTAAAGAAGTTCCCGTGCCATGTGCTTCTAGATACCCTACCTCCTGGGGTTTGACTCTGGCATCAGCTAAGGCTTGGCGGAGTAAATCTTGTTGGGCGGGGCCGCTAGGAACTGTCAACCCGGCGGCGGCACCGTTATGATTGACCGCAGATCCTCGGAGGAGGGCGAGAATGCGATCGCCATTTTTCTGGGCGACAGACAAGCGTTTCAAGACTAAAACCCCACACCCTTCTCCCCGTACATAACCGTTTGCAGCTGCATCAAAAGTCTTGCAGCGACCATCGGGAGACATCATCCCCGACTGGGAAAGGTTAATCGTAATTGCCGGATTTAAGATCAGATTTACTCCAGCTACTAAAGCTAGTTCGCATTCATGATTTCTTAAGCTGCGAATAGCTTGGTGAATGGCAACCAGTGAAGAAGCACAGGCTGCATCAATAGACATACAAGGGCCGCGGAGGTTTAAAAAATAAGATAGCCGTCCTGCTGCGGCACTCAGGGCGTTTCCTGTACCAAAAAAAGAATCGATTTCATCATAGTTGCTTTTGTAGACTGTCATCGCGTGGTCAACACTAGTTATACCGACAAACACACCCACGCGATCGCTTACTAAATTGGTTGGTGGTAAATTGGCGTTTTCTAAAGCTTCCCATGTCACTTCCAGGAGTAACCTTTGTTGAGGGTCCATTGAGGTTGCTTCGCGGGAAGATATGGAGAAGAAACGGGCATCAAATTCTGTAATATCCTGTTGTAAAAATCCTCCATAACGAGTGTTCATTTTGCCGGGAGTAGGTTCTGGAGCATAAAATTTTGAGATATCCCAACGGCTTTTAGGAACTTCTACAATTGCGTCAAGTCCGGCTTTACAGGAATTCCAATAACCTTCAGGGGAATTTATGCCTCCAGGGAAACGACAACCCATCCCAATAACAGCAATTGATTCGCTTTGTCTGGTTTCTAATTCGGTAATGCGAGCTTGCATTGCCTCCATTTTTGTTAAGGTTGATGCTATGAGTTTTTTATAATCTGTAGTTTGAGTCATATAATTTTTTTTAACGCAGAGTGACGCGGAGGTTTACGCTAAGGTTCGCAAAGTGTTAGTTAAAAGTACTTTATTCATCATATTGTTCGAGTTCTGCTAGCTTTTGATTAAGTAGTGTTGCTAGTTCGTCTTCATCAAGGCTGTCATAAGGATTTGGAGCAGATGTTTGTGAGTTTATTTCTACCTCAAATTCGATACTATCAGCTAAGACTTCTTCTTTCAGATAATTACTAATACTTGTGATATTAGGGTAATCAAATATTACAGATGATGGTAAAGTGCAAGCTAAGTTAATTTCTAGCCGATTTTTAAATTCTAGTACCATTAACGAATTTAAACCTAACTCTAAAAATGAGGTTTTTTGAGGAATAACAGTACTTGGGGCTAATCCGGTAACTTCGCGTAAAACTTGCTCAATTCCTTGAGCTAAAGTTGTTGTTCGCTCATCTACAGCTACAGATTTTAATTGTTTTAACAATTTTGCTTCTTTGCTATTTTCTTTGATTGCGATCGTTTCAGCAAAAAATGGTTGATTAATCTGAAAAGCTTGATAAAAAGTAGACCAATCAATATCAATAATAGCTCCTTGAGAAACGTTAGCCAGAATCAACTGGCTGAGATATTTGAGGGCGGTATCAGAAGACATACTTTGAATACCCCAATTAGCAAAACGTTGTTTGTCAATTTCATTTCCTGTATCCCATGCTCCCCAATTGATACTGATACTTGGTAATCCTAAACTTTGTCGTTGCTGCATTAAAGCATCCATAAAAGCATTCGCAGCAGCGTAACTACTTTGACCGGGCGAACCGAGAATTACAGCAGCAGAAGAAAAGGCAACAAAAAAGTCTAAAGATAGATTGCGGGTGTAGCGGTCTAATAATAAAGTACCTTCTACTTTGGGACGCATGACATTTTGATATCTTTGCCAATTTTGATTGCTCAAAAGCCCATCATCTAAGACAGCCGCAGCGTGAATTACTCCACGTAAAGAAGGTAAATCTGTGCCAAAACGGGAGAAAAGTTGTTCCATATCTGCTGCTGAGGTAATATCAGCGCTGATAATTGTAATCTGTGTACCATTTTTAGTTAACGAGGCGAGCGCTTCTGGTTGAGATTTAACATTGCGGCTACACAAAACTAAATGTCTAGCTCCCATTTCTGATAACCACTCAGCCATTAGCAAGCCCAGTTGACCTAAACCACCAGTAATTAAATAAGTTCCTTCTTTGCTAACTAGCTGCTGTTTTTGGGCTGTAGGAATTGTTGCAGATACTAACCTTGCTCCATAACGGTTTCCTTGGCGTAAAGCTAGGCGTGACTCGCTACTAGAAGCGTGGAATTCGTTGAATAAAAATTCAGCTTCATTCAGTTCTACCGTGGGCGATAAATCTAAACATACACAACGAATTTGCGGGTATTCATTATTAATTACTGCGCCTAATCCCCAAAGGGAAGATTGTTGAGGTTGCAAATCAGTCTCAGCTAGCACTCGATTTGCACCGCGAGTTACTAACCATAAATCAGGTAGTTTTTTCCAACTAGTAGTAAGAGTTTGAATTAAGTGCAATGCAGCATGACAACTCTTGTAAACTGTATCCGAACATTCTTCATCAGGTACATTTTCCCAAGCAAAAATCACACCTGTAGGAAATTCTCCCGATGGATATGCTTCTTGATATAAGCGTTGAAAATCAGATTTTTGAGATGGATTGATGATAAATTCATTTTGAAAATGGCATTTATATTCATCACCAAATTCTACAGTGATGACTCGTTCTCCAGCTTTTTTCAATAAATCGCTCGACTGATTCAATGCTGTTCCAGGATGGACAAACACTAACCAAGAATTTTGAGAGTTTCCTGTAAGAATTGGAAGTGTATCAAGCTTTTGCCATTGAACCTGATAAAACCAATTATTTTCATTTTCCTGCCATAAACGTTGTAAAATCGCCGGATTAGTACGCCGTGCTGTTAAGTCTGTAAACCGAGCGCAAAGCTGTTCTTGCTCATCGTAAACATCTACGTTTACGCATATTTCACCGTTAGTATTAGATTTAACATCAATGTGCGTCCAAGCTTGAGTACCAGGATTGCCAAATAATTCTAATGAAGAGAAACCATAAGGTAAATGTAATTCTTGGCCGTGAATTTCTGGGAAAGCCGCACCAACACTTTGCAAGCAAGCATCTAAAAGCACGGGATGCAGACAATATCGCCGATCTGTCAAACTGCGATCGATACTAATCTTAGCTTGAGAACCATTGCTTAAATAATTTAGTTCTTGAATAGCTTGAAAACGCTTACCATAGCTGATTCCCATCTGCTGATAAAGCTGATAAAATTTGGAAATCTCAACAGATTCTCCTTTTTTATCAGACCAATTACTAACAGATGTGGGTGTTTTTTGATTGTTGGGTTTAATTTCACCAGTTACATGGAGAATCCAGTTATCTTTTGCCGAATCACTACTAAATATTTCAAAACCATAGCCAAATGGCTTATTAGGCTTAAAAATCATTTGTAATCTGGTTGGAGATTGAGATAAAAGTAATCCCTGATGAATAGACACATTTTGAATAATCGCCAAATTATCAGTAAATATTTTCTGGCTAGCTACTAAAATTGCTTCAATAAAACCCGTAGCCGGAAATAAGATTTTTCCAAATACCTTGTGTTCTTCCAGATATTCTGGATTATCAGCACTTATCTCTCCTTCAAAAATAAATTCTCCCGTAGCTAGTTTTTTCACATCGCTAATAAAAGGATGCAACTTAGTTTTGAGATCGGCTACAGAAAATTGTGAATTTTTTAGCCAGTAACGTTCTCGCTGAAATGGATAAGTAGGTAAAGGAATCCGCTTTCCTTGCTTAAATACCTCTGTCCATTCTACAGAATAACCATTAACAAAAAGTATCGCTAAACTTCTGTACATCTGAGTTTGTTCATCTTGTCCGGGTACGATACTGGGTAGCCATGATATTTCTTTGATTTGATAGGTTAGCCGTGCTATACCCAGTAACACAGGCTTCGGCCCTAACTCTAAAAAATGGCGATAACCACTGTCAATTAAGAATTTAAATCCTTTACCAAAATGCACAGTGTTGCGAAGATGGCGCAGCCAATAATCAGGAGTAGTAATTTCTTGACCAATTGGTTTACCCGTGATATTGCTAATAATAGTCAAGCTTGGTTCATGGAAAGAAATTTTATCTAAAACCTTAGCGAATTCATCAAGAATTGGCTCCATTAACAGAGAATGAAAAGCATGAGATACTGCCAAGCGTTTAGTTTTATAACCCTGTTCTATAAAATTTTTCTCTAGTCGATCAACAATTTCAATCAAGCCAGAAATGACATTAATTGCACCATTATCTGCGGCAATATTTACTTGATTTTTGTATGGAGTAAGATAATTTGCTACTGTTTGATAATCAGCATAAATTGCTGCCATTGCCCCATTCTGCGGTAATTCTCCCATCAAGCGACCGCGTTGGACGACTAATTGCAAGGCGTCTTCTAAAGAAAAGACTCCTGCTAAACAAGCGGCGACATATTCACCAATACTATGTCCTAAAAGTGCAGAAGGTTGTATTCCCCAAGATTGCCATAATTTAGCAAGTGCATATTCAAGTGCAAAAAGTGCTGGCTGTGTGATTTGAGTCTGTTCGAGCAACTCGCTATTTTGCAATTGAAAGATTAAATCTAACAGCGATTTTCCTAAAATAGGTTCTAAGATTTTGTTACAAAGATCCAAAGTATTTCTAAAAACAGGTTCTTGGTTGTAAAGAGTTTGTCCCATCCCTGAATATTGAGAACCTTGTCCTGAAAATAGAAAAGCTACATTTGGTTGAGTTTCTGATGAAATTGGCGTAATTACATTATGAGAATCTTCACCTGTTTGGAAATCAGCAAGTGCTGTTTGTGCTGTAGTAATTGAGTCGGCTAAGACACACAATCGATGCTGGAAAACAGCCCGCCCTGTACTGGCAGTAAAACAAGCATCTGCTAAATTAACAGACTCATTCAAAGCGTACTGATAATTTTTGGCTAACTCTTTGAGAGATTTTTCAGAACGAGCCGAAAGCGGCAGTAGGTAAAATTTATTCTCGGATTTTTGCGGAGAGTTAGATGCAATTTCTCCAACAATAATATGAGCATTAGTACCACTAAATCCAAAAGAACTTACTCCCGCGATGCGTTCTCGTTCGCTAGAATGCCAGTCTTTCCCATGTACTGGAACTTCAAAAATATGAGAACTCCAATCAAAACGGGGGTTTGGTTGTTGAAAGTGAAGATGGGGAGGAATTTTATGGTGTTGTAAGGCTAAAACAGTTTTAATTAACCCAGCAATTCCGGCTGCTCCTTCTAAATGTCCTAAATTAGTTTTGACAGAACCAATAATTAAAGGTCGATTTTGAGGACGATCGCCAAATACCGCAGCCATACTTTCTAATTCTATCGGATCGCCGATCGCAGTCCCAGTACCATGAGCTTCGATAAAATCTATTTGCTCTGGTTTGAGTTTCGCTGTCTTCAGTGCTTGCTGTAATAATTTTTCTTGAGCATCGCCATTAGGTACAGTCAGCCCACTACTCGGGCCATCATGATTCACGGCTGTACCATGAACTCTAGCTAAAATGCGATCGCCATTTTTAATTGCTTGACTTAACCGCTTCAAAACAATCATCCCGCAACCTTCGCCGCGCACCATACCATTGGCACTCGCATCAAAAGTCTTGCAACGTCCATCGGGTGCAAGCATCTGAGCGCGACTTTCAATTAAGGAAATTACCGGGGTTAACATGATGTTGACACCACCCGCCAAGGCAATATCGCACTCACCATTACGCAACGCATTGCAAGCTAAATGTACTGCTACTAAAGAAGAAGAACAAGCAGTATCAACCGTCATTGATGGCCCTTGCAAGCCCAGTACATAAGAAAGACGACCGGCGGCTACACTTACAGAAGTTCCAGAACCGGTATAGGCGTTGATTGCTTCTGGTGCATAACTCAACTGGGCATAGTCTTGAGTCATCGCCCCCACAAAAACACCAGTTTGACTGTTGCGTAACTGCTGCGGATTTTGTCCGGCTGATTCTAAAGCTTGCCAAGTAGTTTCTAGTAGCAAGCGTTGCTGAGGATCTATAGCGACAGCCTCGCGGGGGATAATACCAAAAAATTCCGCATCAAATCGATCTATTTGTTCTAGAAATGCTCCGTAAGGAGAATATATTTTTCCTGGTGTATCTGGTTCGGGATGATACCACGCTTGGATATCCCAGCGATCGCCTGGAACTTCTCTGACTGCATCTTTCCCTTGTTCTAAAAGTTGCCAGAATGATTCCAAATCATCCGCACCCCCAGGAAATCGGCAAGCCATCCCCACAATCACAATTGGATCTTCTGCTTGCTGTGGTTTTTCTGAGAGGATGTTTGAAAAATCATCAAGTTTACCGTATAACCCCTCTCCAAACCTCTCCCCCACTGGGAGAGAGGCTTTGAAACTGCCATTCTCTACAAGGAAAGGGGGGTTAGGTTGATTAGGATTGAGTTTTTGTACAGGAGTTTGTATTTCTGAAATATCTAAAACTTCTCGCAGGAGATAATCTGCTAAAGTTTCCACATTGGGAAACCGAAAAGTAATTGTTGTGGGTAAAGAGCAGTTGAAATCTATTTGTAGAAGATTGCGAAGTTCTGTAGAGGTGAGTGAGTCCATCCCCATATCAAAAAAGCCTTGTTGGGGAGATATTTCCTTAGTTGACAATCCTAATACAGTGGAAACTCGCAAACTAATCTGGCGGATAAGTAAATCGCGGCGCTGTTTTACAGGTACGGTTTGCCATTGCTCTAAAATATTTGATGCAGTTTGAAATTTAGCTTTTCCTTGGGGTAAGAAGTTTTGATAAAAGCTTTGATTAATGTATGGAAAACGCTTCCAGTCAATAGAAATAACACCAGCACGCACAATCTTGTTTAACAAGATTTTTTCTAAAGTATTCAGTGCTAAATCGGGTGCGATCGCATCATAACCTTTGGCTGCTAATCTTTCTAGAACATTGCGATCGACTGCTGCACCAATTTCGCTCCACGGCCCCCAATTGACGACTGTTGCAGGCAAATTGCGTGCATGACGATAATAGGTAAAGGCATCCTCAAAAGCATTTGCAGCCGCAGCATTAGCTTGTCCCGCCGAGCCAATTAGCGACACCGCAGAGGTATAACAAACAAAGAAATCTAAAGGATCGTTCAGAGTTAGTTGATGCAGTAGCCAAGTTCCTTTCACCTTGGGTGCGAGAACATGGTTAAAACGTTCTGGTGTCAGTCGCAGTAATGTTGTATCGTCTAAAGTGCCAGCGATGTGGAAAATTCCCCGCACTGGATATTGCGATCGGCATTCTTCTAGTAGGGCGTGCAGTTTCTTTGCATCTGTGACATCAACATCTTTAATTTGGATATCTGTGTTAGTTGATTGCAGGCTTTCCAGAATTTCAGGAGTGAGAGCTTTTGCACCACTGCGACTGCATAATACTAAATGACGAGCGCCACGTTCTATCATCCATTGGGTTGTGGCTAAACCCAACCCGCCTGTACCACCAGAAATTAGATAAAAGCCATCTTGACGGAAATTGATGTTACCATCTGCTAGTTTGCGCTCTACCAAACGCGGAGAAAAGCGTTGTTCGCCCCGCAAAGCGATACGGTTTTCTTGGGTATTGCTGTAAATTTCTCTAAATAATTTTTCTCCTAAATCTTGGGCGTGAGGATCTAAATCAATTGCTCTAAAATTTAGTTCGGGATGCTCTAGAACTAAGCTCAAAGCGATTCCCAATAACGAAGATTGGGCTGGAGAAGTTAAGGTGGTGATTTCTTTTGCTGGGACAGAACCTTGAGTGATAAGAATAAGTGCAGGTGGATTTTCTTGTTGTAATAATGCCTGAAGTAAAAATAGGAAACGTCTACAATGAATCTCTACTGCTTGATAAATTTCGCCTTCTATTTCTTGTAAGGGCCAGAGGTAGATTATTTCACGAGTTTCTGGCGTTAAAAGGTTTTGTAATAGTGATAGATAATTGTCGGCGTTATCAGGATCGATTTCTTCAGGCAAAATGAGAGAACAAGCAACTCCCCTTTGTTGGAATGGGGCGATTAAACTGCGACCAATTCCTTTATTATCGGCAAAGATTAATTCATGAGAAACAGACTTAGGATCGCCATTTTCTTTAGCAATTATGACGCTTTGTCGTAATAGATTGCGTGTCTCTGGTTTGGTTGGTTCGATGACGTTAACTTCTACAAATCCATGATTAGCGAGTAAATTTTGCCAATTTTCTGTATCTACTAAAGGATAACCATTTCGGAGTGGATCTTGACTACATAACCACCATCCCTCTGTTAAACCAAAGGTTAAATCTACCCAACGACGCCCCCCAGTACTTTCTAATAGTATTAGTAGAGCATCAGGAGCTATTAGAGAACGGACATTTTCAAGTGTTTTGTTAATATCTGTTGTGGCATGAAGAACGTTAGCAGCGATAATAATATCAAAACTTCCTGGGAGAAAACCTTGAGTCAGGGGATTTTTTTCAATATCTAAAGTTTGATATTCAATGAAGGGATAATCACTAAAACTTTCTTTGGCTCTGGTTAAAAAACTAGAAGAAATATCGGTAAATACATATTCAATTTGTGGAGGTAAATGTGGTAAAATTCCTGCGGTAGCAGAACCCGTTCCGCCTCCAATTTCGAGGATTCGTAGCTGACGACTTATTGGTAAATTTGCTACTGCACATTTAATTGTGGCTGCAACTAGTTCATTCATCAACTTAGCACCAGCCGCATCAGAATATACAGATGCGATCGCATTCAAATCGCCTTGAGGAAATAATAATTCTAACGGCTCAATTTGGCGACGCATTACCGCAGCTAAAGCCGAACCACAACGTTCTATTAAATTAATTTCTGCCAGATAATCAGAAAATTCGCTGCGGAGGTTTTGGACTTGCAATTGAGATGCAAGTATCTCTGGTTCTTTGGTGAATAACCAGTCATTTTTTTGCAGATTAAGAATACCCTCCTCCGCTAGAATATCTAAACACCGCGATAATAAAGGGCGATAAAAATCAACTACTCCACCTCGAACAGCAATTTGTTCTTCTTGATAAATTTGACCTAATTCTGGTTGCCAATTAAGCTCTTTTAAACCTTCCCATATATAACTTACGCTTAAACCTTCCATCTCTTCAAGCAAGCGTTCGTATTGGGACAATTTATTTGCCAATTGCTGTTCTAATTCCTGTGGTTGGACTTGAGTTTTAATGACATCAGGACTTAGTAAATAATCTTTTCCATCGGGTAATAAAGGTGTTAAGGGAATCCATTCTTCTAAGTAAGATTGAGCTTGACTTTCATGGTGGATAAGTTCTTGGCGCTGAACAGATTTGAGTTCAAATCCTGTAATTGCTACTATTAGATCGCCTTGTTCTGAATATATATCAATATTAGAGATAATAAAATTATCAGAACTTTTAGTTAGTCGAGCCGTACTGATAACGCTATTACCTGGAGAGTTGAAGAATTGAAATTTAGCAATGCGGACTGGTACATAAGTTACAGATGATTCTTGCTGAAATAAAATCGCAGCGATCGCCTGAAAACAAGCATCCAACATCGCCGGATGAAAACGATAATTTTTCGCTTCTAAACTCTGACTATTTGTTAATTTTATTTCAGCAAATGCACTATTTTTACCAGATTTAAGCTGATTGATTATTTGAAAGCTTCTACCGTAATTGACTCCCGATTTTTGGTAGGTTTCATAAAATGAATTAATATCAACCTGTTCTGGATAATTAGCAGCTAATTGTGCTAAATTTTGGCGATTTACATTTAGTGACTTTAAATCCTCAATTTTTCCGCTAACAAGTTCATCCCAGCTATTATTACTTTGATGATATATCTGAAAGTTATTTCGGTCAATAATTAGTTGTAGTGTATCTTCTTGTTGTTGCAGTAATAATGCTTTTTTAAATTCAATATTTTCTAAACTTACTGCTTGACTTTCTGTCGCCGCTAACGCCATTTCGATAAATGCTGCACCGGGAAATATCGGTTTCTCAAAAACTTGATGTTCTGCTAAAAATGCAGGGCTATTTTGACTAATACTAGCTCGATATTGAATAGAAGATAGAGGAGAGGAGAAGCGATCGCCTAGTAAAGGATGTCCAGAATGAGGGCGATCGGATTTAGTAGCAGAGTCTATCCAGTAGCGTTTGCGAAGAAAAGGAGAATTGGGTAAACTAATTTTCTGCCCTGAGCGAGAACGATGAAATTCTTTCCAATTAATATTTATACCTCGTACATACAGTTCGGCTAAGACTGTTTGTATTTGCTGATAATTACTGCAATCTTTCGCTAAACTACATAAGCAAAGGATTTCATTCGTAGGTAAATTACTACGCTCTATATTAGCTAAAGTAGGCTGATTTCCAATTTCTAGAAATATTTTATAACCCATCTGATGCAGAGTGGCAATTCCTTTATCAATATTGCCTGATTGACGTAGCTGTTGCACCCAGTAAGCCGCAGTTTTAATAGAATTACTCACAACTTCACCATTCAAACTGGAAATTAAAGTGAGTTGCGGATTGTTATAAAAAACTTCTTCAGCTACTTTTTTAAAAGCTAAAAATTTGCTTTCTCCAGATAATTGAGCGCGAGTTGCAACTAACTTAACTGCATCCTCCAGCGAAAAAACTCCAGCTTGTTGAGCAGCAATATACTCGCCCGAACCATAACCGAAAATTGCCGAAGGGCGAATTCCCCAAGATTTCCAGAGTTCACAAAGAGCATATTGGAGAGTGAATACTGCTGGTTGAACATATAAAGGATCGTCTATATTTTGATTTTTATCGAGTAAGTCTTCTAGAGAGAAATTTAAATAATTTTGGAATAGGCGATCGGATCGAATCAAAGCATCACGAAATACAGGTTCATTGACAAAAAATTCTTTCCCAATCCCAGAGAATATCTTGACATCATTGCAAACAAAAGCGATTTTGGGATTTGTTTGTACCTCGTTGTGAATAATATTAGTTTCTCGACTATTATTGCTAGCAAAAGCCTGAAGCTGTTCTCGAAAATTGGCAGTGTTGGAAACTAATAAAGATAATCTTTGTTGATGGTGAAAACGACCTGTATTTAGAGAAAAAGCGATATCAGTTAAGTTAACATCACCTTTTTGGTCAATATAATCAACGAAGTTAGCAGCTAATAGACGCAAACGTTCATCATCTTTAGCAGACAGAGTAACCAGTACAGGAAATGTATTTGTAGTCGCAGATTGTACTTGTGGAGGTTCGCTCAAGATAACATGAGCATTAGTTCCCGATGCTCCAAATGAACTGACTCCGGCTGCTTTCATCTTGCCATTGTTAACAGTCCAAGGACGAGTTTGTGTCACCACATCTAACGGTAAGCTATCCCAATTAATATGAGGATTTGGTTTTTGCAAATTGAGATGAGCCGGCATTTCAGCATGGTAGATAGATAATACAGTCTTGATCAAACCAGAAATTCCTGCCGCCGCCGCCAGATGACCGAGATTTGTTTTGAGCGAACCGACTAACAAAGGTTGAGATGGAGAGCGATTGATGCACAAAGCATCAGCCATCGCTTTAATTTCAATGGGATCTCCCAAAGATGTACCAGTACCGTGAGCCTCGATATAATCGATAGCATCGGCGCTTAAACGAGCGTCAGCGAGAGCCTCACGAATTAAATCTGTCTGCATCGGGCCGTTAGGAACTGTAAAGCCGCCACTCGCACCATCGTTATTTACGGCTGTTCCCCGAATTAACGCCCAAATGCGATCGCCATCTTCTAAGGCTTCACTCAATCTTTTTAAAACGACAACTCCGCACCCCTCACCAATCCCAAACCCATCAGCGCTTTCGTCAAAGGTTTTGCACCTACCGTCAGCAGCTAACATCTGATTTTTGCACAATGCGATCGGCACTTCCGGCGTGAGAATTAAGTTCACTCCCCCCACCAACGCTTGTCGGCATTCCTGCGCCCGTAAAGAACGGCACGCCAGATGAACTGCTACCAACGAAGAAGAACACGCCGTATCGATCGCCAGACTGGGGCCATTGAGATTCAAAAGATAAGAAATGCGTCCGGCAGCAGCATTTAGATGGTTGCCAGAGATATGATAAGCACCAACTGTGTTATAATCTCCTCCTGGTGCAATCAGACGAGCATAATCGTTGTTTGTGATGCCAATAAAAACGCCAGTTTTGCCGATTCTGGCGTTAGGGGCAGCCATAGCAGCATCTTCTAACGCCTCATAGGCAACTTCTAAGAGTAATCTTTGCTGGGGATCGATATGCAAAGCTTCTCGCGGTGCAATCCCGAAAAAGTGCGGATCGAACATCGAGACATCATCAAGAAAACCACCTTGAGATATATAGATTCTGCCAGGTTTACCACGGTCTGAGTCATAAAAATCAGGGATATTCCAGCGATCGCCAGGGATATCTCTGAGTGTATTACCACCAGCTTTCAGAAAAGACCAAAATCCTTCAGGAGTAGAAATATTTTTACCAAAACGACAACCCAAACCAACAACTGCGATCGGTTCGCTTTGTTGAGCTTCAACAGCCTTTAATTTCTCCTTCGCTTCATTCAGTGCCTTAAACACTCTCGCTTGGATAGACTTGTCGTTATCTGATATATCCATAAACCTGAATTAATTACGAATAATTACGAATTACCCAAAAAAGCCTCTAAATCTGCAAGCTCTTGTAAAATTAAATCCTCATCAACCTCCTGCTGAATAGGAGCAACATTTGCAGATACATTAACCTGCCAACCAAAAACCTGTTCCATTAAATAATCAACCAATTTTGTAATATTGGGAAAATCAAATATTAGAGAAGCAGGTAAAGAAATCTCCAATCCTTTTTCTAAACGATTCTTTAATTCTATAGAAAGTAAAGAATCAATTCCCATTTCTAAGAATCCTCGATCTGGATTAGGTATCTCCTTTATCCCTAAAATAGTAGCTACTTGTTTCCCAACGTATGTAAATAAATGTTCTCGACGTTCTCCTGGGGGAATCTCTTCTATCAAACGGCGCGAACTACTTGATTCTTTAATTGATTTAACATCAACTTGGGTTTGTCCTAATTTATTTAAAAGAGGTTTATTACCATGAAATTGATAAATGTTTTTGAACTGTACCCAATCTACATCAGCTAGTAAAATTTGCGTTTTTCCAGACCCCATTATTGCGGTCATCGCTGCCAAAGCTTTGTTCAGAGGAATTTCTTTCATACCAATTTGTTTGAGCCAATCTTCATATTCTTGAGAAACTATGCCGTTTCCAGCTAATAATGCCCAATTCAAACTAGTAGCAGGTAATCCTTGAAGATGACGTAAATGAGCTAATGCATCCATTAGATGATTAGCAGCATCGTATAAACCTTGCTCTTTGGCTCCCCAAATTGCACCTGCGGAAGAGAAAAATACAAAGTAGTCTAATTGCGTTGCTAAAGATAACTCGTGTAAATTCCAAGAACCGCGAACTTTAGCCTGAAAAACCTCTGCGAGATCGTCTAATGTACATTCGCTTAATCTAACTTTGCGTCCTGATACTCCGGCGAGATGGAAAATACCTCGTAGTGGATGAGATGTTTTTTGGATATTAGCAAAGATGCGGGACATTTGCTCAAAATCTCCAACATCTGCCTGACAAACTTCTACAGATGCTCCTCTTTGTTCTAAAGTTCTGAGATTTTGAATAATTTCTGCAAATTCGGTTTGTGACTCCCACTCAGATCGTGATGGAAATTGGCGGCGCGTAGTCAAAATCAAATTTTTCGCACCCAAATCAACTAGATGCTGGGCAAGTTGCAACCCTAGATGACCAATACCTCCTGTAATCAAATAGGTTGCTTGAGCTTGGATAGTGACTGGTTTTGTCGGTAGAGATTCTTGGGGAGAAAGACGCGCAACGTAAGCTTGACTGTTGCGGAAGAGAAGATGATCTTCCGTGACATTTGTCAATCCTGAGAGTAAAGCGGCAAGATTTTGAGCAATATCGGCGTGGGGGTCGAGGTCTATCATTCCCCCCCATAATTCTGGTTCTTCTAGCGCCATCACGCGCCCCAAAGCCCAAAGGGGAGATTGAATCACAAAAGAGGGCCGATCTAATTTAAAAGGTTGACCGCCTTGGGTGACGAGGAATAATTTAGGCGGTAATGGTATTTTTTTAATCGCCTGGAGAAGATTTAAGAAATTGCTACAGCGATTAAATAAAGTAGACTCATATTGCTGGCTTTCATCAGCATTTACAAGATAAATAATCCCACGCAAAGATGGAGATGAAGCTAACCATGTTTCTAGCTCAGAGCTATTTTTAGAATTGGCGATCGCACAATCACCACAATCTTTTATTAGTTGCTGTTGAATTGCTACAGCTAGATTGTCGCTTTCATCGGTAAAAATTAGCCAATTACCCGAAATATCGCTAGTTCGATCGGTATTTTGGGCAACAATAATACTTTGCTGAAATAAAGGACTGCCAATTTTTTCGTCAGGAGAAATAAATTCAGCTTGAGCAAAGCCAGATTCTAAGAGGATAGATTGCCAAGTAGATGCTGTAATGATGGGATGGTCTGGGCGTAAATTGCGCTCGCTAAACCGCCACCAACCTTGAGCCACACCAAATATCAAATCAATCCACCGCGACTGATTGGTAAGTTCTAGGAGTAATAAATGTCCTCCAGGACGCAGCAAACCTCGAATGTGGGGTAAGGTTTCTCTTTGTAAATCCTGCGTAGAATGCAATACATTTGCCGCAATAATCAAATCGTAAGAATTGGGTGAAAAACCTTGAAGTTCGGGGTCTTTTTCTATGTCCAAAACTTTGTATTCGATGAAGGAAAATTGAGCAAAAGTATCTCTAGCAGTTTCTAAAAAGAATGGCGAGATATCAGTAAATGTGTAAGTGATTTTACCAGAAGCGCAAGCTGAGAGAATTTGATGGGTAGTGGCTCCAGTTCCCGCACCAATTTCTAGAATTCTGATTGGTTCAAGTTGAGAATACTTGGCTAATAAAAGTTCAACAGTTTTAGAGATACCAAGGTTGAGAACTTCTGCCCAAGATGTATCTTTATAAAACTCTGCGGCTCCAATTTGCCCATCTTGAGAAAATAAAATGGATAAAGGAGAAATTTTACCTGTAAGTATGGCTGCAAGATTGCCAGCAACTCGCCTAAACAGTGTTAATTCTACACGAGCATTTGGGTACTGAACAATCAAATCTTCTACTGTTAGATCGGGATCGGATTGTCGCGGTTCACTGATGATTTTCCAGTTAGAACCCTGTTTTTCTAAAATGCCTGTTTCTGCCAATATATTCAGGCAATGTTGCCACAGCAATCTATGCTCCTCTTTAATGCCAGCTTGACGAAAACTATTTTCTGAAGAGAAGATAGTATTGATTTGAAATAGTTGCAAATCTTTTAAAGCTTGCACAATAAAGTCTGCACTGAGTTTTTCCATCTTTGAAAAAGCTAGAGAAACTCCTGTAAATTGTGCGAATTTTATTTGTTCTCCCAAATAAGAATCTAAAGCAGTTTGAATTGTTTCTAGATTTTGTAATTTGCTAGCTGATAAAGCATAAGGCAACCATTCCAACTGGTAAAGTAAGTTTTCAAAATTAGAATTACCAGTGTCTTGATGATGTAGCTGAATTAATTGTTGAACAATTGTTGATAAAGTTTGTTTTTCACCTTCAGAATAATTGCCAGTTTCTAGTAAAGTCTGCATCAAGCTTTTTGTATCTTTTTGAGACAGCATCTTGACAACAGCTGATTCTTCTGAAATCGATACTTGAGTCTTTAAAGGAATCCAATGTCGGCGTTGCTGAAAAGGATAAGTTGGTAAAGCGCATCTTCGAGGTTGGTAATCTTTATCAATACCAAACCAATCGATATCTGCACCACGTACATAAAGTTTGCCAAGGCTTTCTAGTAGAACTTCCCAATTAGAAAATCCTGAGCGTAAACTCGGTAATATTAGGGGGTCAGATAAAGATATCGATGATTGGATAATTCCTAATAAAATAGGTTGCGGGCCAATTTCAATAAAAGTATCACAACCTAAAGATTGCAGAGACAAAACTCCTTGATGAAATTGCACAGTATGCAACAAATGCTGAATCCAATACTCAGGAGTAACAATGCTGTCATCTGCAATTTCTCCTGTCAAGTTAGAGATGATGGGAATTTGAGGTTTGGCAAAGTCAATTTCTTGCAGAGTATTTTTAAATTCTTCGCATACGGGTGCGATTAGTGGTGAGTGAAAAGCATGAGAAACTTTGATTTGGCGAACTTTAATTCCTTCGTTGCTAAAGTGTTCGCAAAGGTGTTGAATAATTTTTTGTTCGCCGGAAATCACTGTATGTTGTTCGGCGTTGATGGCTGCAATCGCAATTTTTATTCCCTGATTTCTGCACAATTGGCGCACAGATTTTTCATCAAGAAAAATGGCTGCCATTGCTCCTTGCTCTGCGGGTAATTCCCCAATTAAATTTGCTCTGCGTACGATTAGTTTTAAACCACTTTCAATATCAAAAATTCCTGCAAAACAAGCAGCAGCATATTCACCCAAACTGTGTCCTAAAACAGCAGTCGGCTGAATGCCCCAAGAACGCCATAATTGAGCCAGTGCTACTTCAACAACAAATAAAGCTGGTTGGGTATAAGATGTACGATTTAAAGCTGCATCGGAATTAGCAAATATAACTTGCAGTAAAGATTTACCAGTGAGTTCTTGATATATCGTTTCACATTGGTCTAAAGTTCGCCGGAAAGTTGGTTGAGTTTGATAGAGTTGATGAGCCATTCCCGGATATTGAGAACCTTGTCCTGTAAACAAGAAGGCAATTTTGGGAGGCTGCTTTTCATCAACTTGAGCGTGAATTACTGACTCTATATCTTGTTGTCCAAACTGATGCAATTTAGTGACAAAATCATCAATTTCAGAACCAGTTATCGCCAAACGATTCCTGAATTTAACTCGGCTAGTATTGGCTGTGAATGCGACATCACAGATATCGCTTTCAGGATGATTTTCGAGAAATTCTGCATAGCTTTTTGCTAAATCTCCCAAAGCTTGTTCGGTTCTGGCAGAGAGTGTGAGTAAATGCTGGGGACGTTTGATGTCATTGGGCTGGAGATTAATGGCGGGAGCTTCTTCTAACACGATATGAGCATTTACGCCACCAATTCCTAAAGAGTTAACCCCAGCGCGTCGAGGCAATTCTTTACCATCTTGTTGCTTTGCAGTCCAGGGGATGGCTGCGGTATTGACATAAAAAGGAGTCTTGGAAAAATCAATTTGGGGGTTGGGAGTATTGAAGTGTAGAGTCGGGGGAATAATTTGATGTTTGAGAGCTAGAGCAGCTTTGATAAGACCAACAATACCAGAAGCAATTTGCATGTGTCCGATATTTGTCTTCACAGACCCCAAAGCACACTCGCCCTGATGTGCGGCGCTGTATGCTCTAGCCAAGGCATCGATTTCAATGGGGTCTCCGAGTTTTGTACCTGTGCCATGAGCTTCTACAAAGCCAATAGTATCAGCCTCGACTCCGGCAAAGGCTAGTGCTTCGGCTGCGACTGAAGTCTGACCTTCTCCTCCTGGAGCTGCAAATCCCAGTTTTGTGCCACCATCGTTATTGATAGCAGATCCTTTAATCACAGCGTAGATGCGATCGCTATCTGCTAGAGCATCTGTTAATCTCTTGAGTAAAACTACCCCAACGCCACTGCCAAAAATAGTACCATTGGCTTGGGTATCAAAGGCGCGACAATGCCCATCTGGAGAAACAATCAAACCTTCTTGATACAAATAACCGATCTTTTGGGGAGAGTTGACAGAAGCTGCTCCAGCTAAAGCCATGTCACTTTCACCATTGAGCAAACTTTGACAAGCCAGATGCACAACTACTAGTCCGGTGGAACAGGCTGTTTGGACGTTGACGCTAGGGCCGCGCAGATTTAATTTATAAGAAATCCGCGTCGTCACATAGTCTTTATCGTTAGCCACCATTGTTTGGAACCCTCCCATCGAATCTAATGTGAAGGGTTGCAATTTGTCATTGCTATCTAATTGACCGCGATTTGGATAACAGTTATTGATAAAATAAGTGTTCATGCTTGCTCCAGCAAACATTCCGATCGCTCCCTGATATGAGATAGGATTGTAGCCGGCGTTTTCTAAACACTCCCAGCTAGATTGGAGCAGTAAACGTTGCTGTGGGTCGAGCAATTCTGCTTCTCTGTCTGTGTATCCAAAGAAGTCGCTATCAAAACACTCTGCTTTATCAAGAATTGGTCTGGCTTTGACATAATTAGGCTGCTGAAAAAGTTCAGGAGAAACTCCCGACTCTAGTAATTCTTCTTCTGAAAAGAAAGATATTGTTTCGACACCGTTTTTGAGATTTTCCCAGAAACTATCAATGTTGTTAGCTCCAGGAAATCGACCAGCCATGCCAATAATGGCAATATCATGAGTGTCATGATGACGCGAACGGTTTTCAGCACGTTTGCGACTTGTTTCTTCTATAGCTGTTGTGGAATTAGATTCTTCAGTTAAGAAATGAGCTAATGTGGCAACTGTAGAATTTTTAAACATTTCAGCTAGAGGTAGCTGGCGACCAAAAAGTTTTTCTAATTGATTTTGGACGCGAATTAGGTGTAGAGAATGACCTCCCAATTCAAAGAAGTTATCGTGTAAACCGACTGAAAAAAGTTGCAAAACTTCACACCAAACGGCTGCAATTTGGCGTTCATTTTCAGACTGTGGTAAGCTGGGGTTGTTTTGGCGATCGCTAGCTAAAGATTCATTGATTGCTTGGATGCGATCGGCAAATAATCCCTGTTCAAAATCTTTTTTTAATTTAGCTTTTTGAACTTTACCAATAGATGTTTTCGGAACTAACTCAGCCTCCAAGGCTATGACATAAGCAGGCGCAATTCCTACTTTCTGGGTTAAATGGCTGCGAATTTGTCTGACTAATTTTACCGAATGCTCAAGATTATTTGATTCTGGACTAAAAGTAATAACTAATAAATCTGTTTCTCTATTATGGTCGAAAACTGCAAAAGCAGCCGTATATGAAATAGCTACACCATCTAATTCTTCTATCGTTGTTTCAATTTCATGGGCAAAATAGTTAATGCCGTTAATAATAATTTCTTGTTTTTCTCTACCAGTAATAACTAACTCACCATTGTGCAGATAACCTAAATCACCCGTAGTAAACCAACCTCTATCTTGAAAAACTTCTTGATTTAATTCGGGGTTATTATAATATCCTTCAGTCACAGAAGGGCCTTTAATCTGAAGTCGTCCAATTTCACCTTCTGGCAAAACATTCTTCTCTTGGTCAATAATCCGAATAGTAGCTCCAGGAATCGGCTGTCCTAAAGATACAAAACTATTTTCTTCTATCAGTTCATCTTTGCTTAAACCTGCTGACCAAGTAATTCCAGAACAAGATTCAGTCATCCCAAATGCTGGTTTAATTACTCTATCTCGCAATTGATGTTTTTCTAGAAGTTCTAAAAACAAGCGAATAGTTTTGACCGAAACTTGCTCTCCTGCATTCACTAAAAATTTGATTGAGGAGAGGTCATAGCAAGACTGGTTAAGTTCTTGGGCGTACTGATTAATTAAGGAGAATGCAAAGTTAGGGGCCCAAGAGATACTGACTTGATGCTTTTGAATCAAGTCTAACCATTTGAGTGGTTGACGCAGAATCAATTCAATTGGCACATGAATTTGATGACAAGCCAAATCCACAGCCATAATTCCTAAGAATACTATCGCCCCCACATGGTCTAAGGGCATCCAATTTAGCGTAACTTCTTGTTGTGTAAAATTATTCATCCGCACTGTACCAGCGGACATGGATAAAAGGTTACGATGGTGCAACATCACACCCTTGGGTAGACCTGTACTACCAGAAGTAAATAGTAATAATGCCGGATCTAGTGGTGCAAGATGAGGTAATTCATCAGCCGAATGTTGGTTTGATGGAGATTGATGACTTCGTAAATCATCTATCGATACTACTTGCAATCCTTCTAAATTAGATTGAGTAGTTAGTTTTTCTATTTCGCTAATTAATTCACAATCGGATAATATAATAGGTCGATCTAAAATCTGCCAGACATTCTCAAGTTTTTTAACTGCGGCATTTTTTATATCGTAATTGGGAGCAATGCTCAGAGGTGCAGGAATAATTCCACCTAAAAAACAAGCCCAGAGTGCGGGAATAAAATCTTGACTTCTACCAATTTGCAATATAACTTTATCCCCTAATGTCAGTCCGTGCTGATAAAGTCCATCTAAAATAGTGAGGGCATCGTTATATAAATCTTTATAACTCTGAAAATATTCGGTTTCGTCATTTCTAATATATGTGATTCCTTGATTTTCACACTTGGCAGCATCATTCAATACTTCTGAAAGAGTCCGCCAGCTATCTTCTAATTGCCCACCAAAACTGATTGAATTTTTCAATATTCCTTCTTGCTCAGGTTTCTGAGGCGATTTTTCATACAAATGAGTTTCGATGAGTTTCTTGGTTTGAGGGATATGCATATACTTTATTTTGGCAAGTGGTAGGTAATTACTTGACTCAATATTTGTGTCTTACTACTTTATATTTTTGTAAAGCTTGCATTCTCATTACTTGAAACTAGATTTTATCTGATTTTATCTATAGAAGTTTGTTTTTATAGGTTTATAAATAATTTGTAGGCAGTTATGGAAATCATCATAGTTATTTAAGTTATGTTACAAAAAATTGTTTATGGCAAAATTACTTATTAACCAAAACAACGGCGCATTCGTCCGAGCAACATAAAATCTATAAATTAACTTACAGAATTAGCCGTTTGATACAGAAAAACTTTATAACTTTTATCATTAAATTTTTTAGAGATTTATCTACACAGGCTAACTTCTCATTTTACAACTTATGTAACTTAGTAGTACATAAATACTATATATGATTTGGGATTTTTTTGCTATTTAAGTTTAAATATAATCTCATTACCAAGATAAATATGCAATACCAATCAATTATTTTTCCTTAACTGTCTTAACTGTCTTAACTGTCTTAAATGTCTTAACTGTCTTAACTGTCTTAAATAGTTCGCAGGCAATCGATACAGAAATATCGATCGCAATTATCATAGTTAAAATAACTGTTGTGTTAAACTTAGCTTGAGTAGAAGCATAGTTAGACTAAAAAGGAAAAACAACATAACTATATATCCTAGAGCGATCGCCAGCAATTTAATTAACCTGGTGTTAGTGGCTATGTAAGCTTTAGTAGATAGAGTATGCATAAATTTGCGATCGCTCGCTACTCAAAAAAAGTTTACAACTAAGCGAACTGTATACAATTCTATTCATACAAGCATTTTGGCTCTCAGCTGAATCCTAGTGTCAAAAATAGATGAAATTTTTCTAAATTACTTATTGTTTCCCAAACGCTTATGGTGTAAATTTAATCTCTATGGTTCTAGTATTTACTAGCTAGTTCTTCAAACACAATAGTTAATTAAGAATTTAATTAATAGGTAAATTCTACTCGACCAAAGAATAAGTTGAGTAATTTTTGCGTTATTAAGACTTAAAGCCAGTTTAGGATCGAAATATTATTACAGATTGTTTAACGTATAAATATTTTTTTGATATTAATAAAATTAATAATAATCGAAAAAAATAATGATTTTTCCCTTTATTAATTTCAGTAAAAAAATGATACCTTCTGTATTCAAACTAGAAGTTAATATTCTTAACCACCCATATAAACTAGATATAAACAATAATGAAGTAATACCGACAATATTTACTTTATAAATATGCTCTAAATGCGCAACACAAATGTACGGAGAAGTTTATGGAAGTGATGGAATCACATCTTGTTTCAATAGATTACCAAATTAGACAACTGCGAGAAATCCAGCCAGTAACACCTTTAGTTAATGGGGTAATTCATAATACAATAGAATCTAGAGACAAGAAAACTGCTTTTATATATAGAGATTTACGCGAGAAAATCTACAATTTAACTACTAATTCTCCGGTTAACAAGCTGGCTTTATATCTATCAGCTATTAAAATTTTAATATTTAAATATACTGCTCAAGAAGAGTTTGTTGTGGCAACGGGGGCTTTGAACCTAGACAAGTCTGATAGCTTGATATTCTCCCGATTTTCCAGACAACAGTTTATTTCATTTAAGGATTTACTCAAAATAACTCGTAGTAATCTACAAGAAGGATACCATCATCAAAGCTATGATGTAAACGCTCTTGTGGAAACATTTATTGCCAGAGGCGGAAATCCAGCAGCGATTTTTGATATCGCTCTGATTCAAGAGGGATTGTGTAGCCGCAGTTCTTTATTAAACAATTTTCAACTAGTTTTTGAAATTGATGCTCAAGATACTTCTATTTCTGTAACTTTTCCAAAAGATGCTTTCGGTGGAGATTTTGTGCAGAGAATGCTGGGACATTTTCTCCAAATTCTAACAGTTGTTACGGCAAATCCCGATCGGAAATTATCAGAAATTGACATACTAACAACACAAGAACGCAGTCAATTACTGACATGGAATCATACAGAAATTCAATATCCTCAAGATAAATGTATCCATCAGCTATTTGAAGAGCAAGTAGAGCAAAATCCCGATGCAGTAGCGCTAGTATTTGAAAATCAGCAATTGACCTATCGGCAGTTAAATGAGCAAGCTAATCAGTTAGCACGCTACTTGCAAACACTAGGCGTAAAACCAGAGGTACTGGTAGGTATTTGCATAGAGCGTTCCCTAGAAATGGTAGTAGGACTGTTGGGGATTTTAAAAGCTGGGGGAGCATATGTGCCATTAGACCCTAGCTATCCAGCAGAACGTCTGGCTTACACGCTTCAAGATGCAGCAGTGCCAGTGTTGCTCGCTCAGAAGTCGCTGTTAACGGCGATACCAAAAAATCAGGCAATTGTGGTGTGTTTAGACACAGATTGGGAAGTAATTAATTCTTGCAGTCGGGAGAATCTAGTTAGTGGTGTCCAGCCAAATAACTTGGCTTATGTAATTTACACTTCTGGGTCTACAGGAAAACCTAAGGGTGTATTAGTTAATCACCAAAATGTGACTCGTTTATTTGCCGCTACTCAGTCTTGGTATCACTTTTGTGCAAGTGATGTGTTTACACTATTCCATTCAATTGCCTTCGACTTTTCGGTTTGGGAACTCTGGAGTGCTTTGCTGTATGGTGGACGTTTGGCGATCGTCCCCTACTGGGTAAGCCGCGATTCCTCAGCTTTTCACAACTTGCTGCGCCAAGAGCAAGTCACGGTTCTCAACCAAACGCCATCTGCTTTTCGCCAACTGATCCGGGTGGAAGAACTGGCAGAAAATCAAGAATCGAAACTCAGCTTACGCCTAGCGATCTTCGGTGGCGAAGCTCTGGAGCCGCAAAGCTTAAAGCCCTGGTTTGAGCGATATGGCGATCGCTCTCCCCAATTAGTAAATATGTACGGGATCACCGAAACAACCGTCCATGTTACCTATCGACCACTGACAAAAGCAGATGTTAACAATAGCAAGAGCCTGATTGGTTCCCCGATTCCCGATTTGCAATTGTACATTCTAGATGAACAGCTAAAACCTGTACCTATCGGAATCGGGGGTGAGATGTATGTTGGTGGTGCTGGGTTGGCTCGCGGCTATCTAAATCGTCCAGAACTGACAGCAGAGCGGTTCATTACTAATCCGTTTAGCGACGAACCAGAGGCAAGGTTATACAAAACCGGCGACCTAGCCCGCTATTTAGAAAATGGAGACATTGAATATCTCGATCGCATCGATAATCAAGTTAAAATTCGCGGTTTCCGCATCGAATTGGGAGAAATTGAAGCTGCACTGCTAAAACATCCAGAGGTGCGGGAGGCAGTGGCGATCGCCCGAACTGACCAACCAGGAGACAAACGCCTAGTAGCTTATATAGTTGCCAAACCCTCAAATCAAGCATTTGAGAACCAATCCCATAGCGAACAAATATCACAATGGCAACAAGTATTTAACGATACTTATCGCCAAAATGCTCCCAGTCAAGACTCAACGTTCAATATTATCGGCTGGAACGACAGCTACACAGGTCTACCGATTCCTCAAGAACAAATGGGTCAATGGTTGGACTCTACTGTTGAGCGGATTCTGGCTTTGCAGCCTCAACGGGTGCTGGAAATTGGTAGCGGTACGGGGATGCTGCTGTTTAGGATTGCTCCCCAATGTTCGCGCTACTGTGGCACTGACATTTCCGACAATGCTATCCGTTATGTGCAGATGGAAATGCAGAAAACTGGCAGCCCTTGGTCGCAGGTGCAGCTAATCAACAAACCAGCCCACGACTTTGAGGGTTTTGAAGCCAAAACATTTGATGCAGTTATCCTCAACTCAGTTGTTCAGTATTTTCCCAGCATTGATTATCTGGTAAGTGTCTTAGAAGGTGCAGTGAAAATGGTAGCGCCAGGGGGCTTTATCTTTGTGGGGGATGTGCGTAGTCTACCCTTACTGTCAGCTTTCCATGCCGATGTCATCCTGTACCAGACATCCCAAGAGCTACCTACAGAAGATTGGTGGCAGCGCGTACAAAAAAATCTCCAAGAAGACCAAGAACTGGTAATTGACCCGGTCTTCTTTAATGTTCTGGTGCAACATCTGCCGCAAATCAGCCAAGTCCAAATTCAGCTCAAACGAGGTCGCGATCGCAATGAGCTAACACGGTTCCGCTATGATGTTATTCTCCATGTAGGAGACAGGGTTTCTCCCTCAATCGAGCCTCAGTGTTGGGACTGGCAGCAAGATGAGTTGACATTATCCTCGGTTCGCCAACTTTTACTAGAGACACCAGAGATTGCGATCGTCAAAAATGTTCCCAATGCACGTCTTTGGCAACAAGTCAAGCTCTTAGAACTACTGGCAAGGGATGAAAAACCAGCCACAGTCGGCGGTCTACTCCAAAACTTAGAAGCTCTCACCCAGCAAGAAGGGATAGAACCTGAAGACTTTTGGAGCTTGAGTGAGGAGTTACCTTACAGCATCGACATTAGCTGGTCGGATACGGGGACAAATGATTGTTATGATGTTGTGTTTAGCAGGCGATCGCTAGGGCTAATATCTCATGGAATACTACCTCTACTTAAGGAAACGCCCCAACTCAAACCTTGGAATCACTATGCCAATAATCCTTTGCAGGGTAAATTAACTCGCCAGCTAGTCCCACGGCTACGCAGTTTCCTCAAACAGTCTCTTCCCGACTACATGATTCCCTCCGCCTTTGTAACGTTGGAGGCACTACCGCTAACATCCAACGGCAAAGTTGACCGCCGCGCTCTACCAGCACCCCAAACAACTAGAGCCGACTTGGAAAAAGCTTTTGTCGCACCTCGAACTCTAGAAGAGCAGGTACTAGCCGACATTTGGGCTGAGATTCTCGGTCTGGAACGAGTTGGTATCCACGACAACTTCTTTGTCTTAGGCGGCGATTCCATCCGCAGTATTCAAGTTTTAGCCCTAGCAAAAGAAAGAGGTTTGCACTTCTCAGTTCAACAGATGTTTTTACATCAGACGATTTACGAACTGACGCAAAACCTCGCCACAGCAAAGACTAGTAATAGAATCACAGAAAAAATCCAGCCGTTGGCTCTGGTCTCTGAACAAGACCGCCTCAAGTTACCCGACAATATTGAAGATGCTTATCCGCTTGCTAGACTTCAGATGGGGATGTTGTTTCACAGCGAGTACAGTCCTGGTTCTGCTGTCTATCACAACGTCAACAGTTTTTATCTGCGAGTTGTTTTCGACGAATCAAAATGGCGGATAGCTGTACAAGAACTTGTTGCTAATCATTCTGTACTGCGGACTTTCTTCGATGTCAGCAACTTCAGTGAACCGTTGCAGTTAGTTAGGCGCATAGTTCGTGTTCCTTTGGTAGTAGAGGATCTGCGCCATTTATCTGCCCCTGACCAAGAAAGTATTTTGAATGCTTGGTTTGCAGCCGAAAGAAAACAAAATTTTCGTTTAGATAGTCCTCCTCTATTACGCTTTCATATTCATCGCCGCAGCGATGAGACATTTCAGCTAACTTTGATCGAACACCACGCCATTCTCGACGGATGGAGTGTAGGCTTACTATTCACTGAGTTACTGCAAAGATATTTATCCTTATTAGGTGAAGAAATTCTACCTCTCAATCCACCAAGAGCGATCGCATTCCGAGACTTTATTGCTTTGGAGCAAAAAGCTCTCAATTCCCCAGAGTGCCGACAACATTGGTTGGAAAAACTTCACGGTATTACTATTACAAAGTTGCCTCGTTGGCCTCAATCCTACCACTTACATGAACCTGAATTAGGGGCATTGGGTACTCAAGAAGTAACCCTATCTCTAAAAGATTCTCAAGCTTTAAAACAGGTAGCAAATAAAGCAAAAGTTACCCTCAAAAGCGTACTTTTAGCCGCACATCTGAAAGTGTTAAGTGTGCTTTTCGATCGGTCTGATGTCTTAACAGGTATGGTATCTAATGGTAGACCAGAGGAAGCTGATGGAGAGCGAGTATTGGGACTTTTTCTGAATACTTTGCCATTGCGTTTACAACTCTTGGGAGGCACTTGGATAGACTTGATGCAAGAGACATTCAAGGCTGAACGAGAATCCCTACCTTTCCGACGATATCCCTTAGCTGATTTGCAGTGGAATTTGGGCGGTCAGCCTTTATTTGAAACATCGTTTAACTTTACCCATTTTCACGTTTACCAAAGTATCTTAGGGCTGCCAGGTCTACAGGTATTAGATAGCAAATTTCTCGGAAAAACAAACTTCACTCTGGGAGTCCACTTTACTTTGGATCTCGTTTCGTCCCAGATACATTTAACCCTAAAATACAATGCCAGCGAGTTGTGTCAAGAACAGGCGATCGCCATTGGCAATTATTACACTAGCACCCTGGCGGCAATAGCTAGTGACCCTTCACAACGTTATGAATCTTTCACTTTACATCTTCTAGAACAAGACAAAACTGCAATATTTCATGCTCAACAAAGCCAGATTTCACTACAACAAATTGAGTTGAATACTAATGCAGCATGGCAAAGCAATATTTTAGCAAGTCAAGAGCATAAAAAACATCTATATTACTGGCGACAGCAACTTAACGATGGGCAACTACCCCGCGTTCACTTACCTACAGATTTCCGCCGTCCTCCTATAAAAACATTGAATGTTTCTCGTTTAAACTGGACATTCCAACCAGAAATTGTCTCTGGTTTACGAATGATTTGCAATCAAACAGAAACTACTTTATTTATGGGACTTGTGGCGGCAGTAAAAATATTACTTTATCGCTACAGTGGTCAGCACGATATTACTATTGGTACAGAAATTACCACTCGCAATAATTATCAACTTGCATCTCCAAGCCAATTTTTGAATACAGTTGTTATCCGTGACGAAATAGAACCAGATCGAGGATATCAAAATCTGCTAATTAAAGTTCGTCAAACTGTTACCGAGGCATTTGAACATTCTGCTTATCCGTTTGATATTTTGGTAAAAGAACTGGCAAATTCCAGTGAAATTAACCGCACACCATTGTTCGATGTGTTGGTACTTCTGCAAAACATTAGTCAACCTGTAGAAGAAGTAGAGATAAAATCCCTGGGTTTGCTCAATTCTCCAAGCAAATTTGACCTCTCTTTTGTTTTTCTTGAACAGAACAACGAACTCAGTTTAGCTCTAATTTACAACACAGATATATTCCAAGCTGAGAGAATACAACAAGCTCTAAGACATTTGGATAAACTACTTCTAGAAATGATAGTGAATCCCAGCCAACCAGTTTGTAAAATTCCTCTTTTGTCAGCCGCAGAAACATCTTTTATCGAAAGCTTTATCAAACCAATTCCTCGTTTAGAAACACGCACAGTTATCCATGATTTTATCGACCAAGTAAAAGCCTTACCAGATAAAACATCAATTATTTATCCGGGTGGAGAATTTAGTTATCTAGAATTAGATATACTTACTAACTCTTGGGCTAACATCTTTAAAGATTTAGGCATTCAAAAGGATATTCTTTGTGGCGTAATGCTTGAAGGAGATTATCGTCAAGTATTAGCAATGCTAGCAGTATTTAAAGCTGGAGGAATTTATTTACCTCTACGTTTGGATGAACCAGAAGAACGTTCTTCACGTATGATGGTTAAAACATCCCCCACCATGATAGTGGTCGATCGCGAAAATTTAGAGACTATCAAACTTCGACTAGCAGTATTACCAAAACCCCCTCATATATTAGTCGCAACTGCCCATGAAATTCAGCAATACTATCAGTGGAATGGCACAATTTATCAATGCTTGCCTGTAGTCGCAAGTAACGATCGAAAAGCTTTAGTTATACCTGATGCTGATGATTCTAACTATATTATGTTCACTTCCGGGTCAACAGGTGAACCCAAAGCCATACTTGGTAGTCATGGCAGTTTGCGTCATTTCATCAATTGGGAAAAACTAGAATTTGGAATTAATCAAAATTGGCGCTGTCTGCAAATTGCAAAAATTAACTTTGATGCTTATCTCAGAGAAACTCTCGTCACTTTATGTTCTGGAGGAACTCTCTATATTCCTAATAGCATAGATCGCGAAGATTCGGAGCGTTTATTACTGAGATTGGGAGAATGGCAAATTAACTTACTACATACTGTACCTTCAGTAATGCGCCTATTTTTAAATATTGGTCGCAATTTAGCTAATGCTAACCAATTGCTTAAGAATTTACGAGTTTTGGTGTTGGGAGGAGAACCTTTATTTGTCAAAGAATTGTGCGAATGGCATCAAGTTTTTGGTTCTCAGACAGAATTTGTAAATATTTATGGGGCAAGTGAAACCACTTTTGTCAAACATTTTTATCGAATTCCCGACCCGAATAAAATCACTTATGCCAGAGTTCCTGGAGGGAAAACATTGCCAGAGGCGGCGTTTGCAATCATTGATGGAACTCGTCCCTGTGCTGTCGGAGAAGTAGGAGAAATCTTTGTCAAGTCGCCTTATTTAACAAAAGGC
Organism: Nostoc sp. DedSLP04; assembly: GCF_034530775.1. Taxonomy (NCBI): domain Bacteria; kingdom Bacillati; phylum Cyanobacteriota; class Cyanophyceae; order Nostocales; family Nostocaceae; genus Nostoc; species Nostoc sp. DedSLP04. The sequence continues at coordinate 47,553 of NZ_JAVRCL010000047.1, forward strand.
TATTACCAAGATGAAAGTTTAACCAATTCTGTTTTTGTACCCAATCCTTTGAATAACGGCGCTGATGTAGTTTACCGCACAGGAGACTTGGGACGACTGCTACCCGATTTGACGGTGGAGGTGATAGGACGCAGCGATAACCAAGTGAAGTTGAATGGAGTACGGATTGAGTTGGGAGAAATTGAAGATGCACTGGCTGCTATTGATGGTGTAGAAAAAGCACTGGTAATTGCAGAGAAAAAAGAAGAATCGGTGACAGTCATTGCATTTTATCAAGCAAAAAACGCTGTAAATCATCAACAGATCGGCAGCCAATTGAAACAAGTGTTACCGATTTATATGCAGCCAACTTATTTGATGCAGTTGGCTGACTTTCCATTATTGCCAAATGGTAAAATCAATCGCCTAGCACTACTAAAAACAGAAGCAAATATTCTTCAAACAAACAATCAAATTACTAACCTTAATCAACAAGAGGCTTTATTAGCTTCAATTTGGAGTGAATTATTAGAGGTAGAGGTGAATGACGCGAATCAGTCATTTTTTGAATTAGGAGGAAATAGTTTAAAAGCAATGCGCTTAGTGTCGCATATCCGCAATCGCTTTGGAGTTGCACTGCGATTACGAGAAATATTTACTCAAAATACTTTAAAAGCTCAAGCTGATTTGATTCAATCACGACAAAAAAAATGATAAAGTCACTACCGAATCAACAATATTACGAAGTATCCCACGCTCAAAGGCGGATGTGGATTCTGCACCATATAGATGAATATTCCAGCGCTTACAATATTAGGCTGGCAATGAGAATCAATGGCAGCTTAGATATTTCGGCATTTACAGAAGCTTTTCAACAACTTGTGAGTCGTCACGAAATTTTGCGAACTAGTTTTACAAGTGTCGCAGGTGACATTCAGCAAATTTTGCATGAAAAATTGCCTACAGAAAAATTAATAAATTTTCAAGATTTAAGAGGGCAAAAAGATGTTGAGGCCGTAGCTGATACCTTAATTCAAGAATCAGCTAACTCGCGCTTTGATTTAGAGAAGTTACCTCTGATGCAAGTTTTATTAGTGCAGATCGAGTCAGAGGAATTTTTGTTTGGTTTGACCATACATCATATTATTGGGGATGCGCGATCGCTCGATATCCTTTTCCAAGAGTTTGTTACTTTATACTCTGCTTACACGCAGCAAAAAACTCCCGTCTTACCTCCATTACCATTGCAATATAAGGATTATGCTGCATGGCAAAATCAGTGGTTAGAAAGTGAGGAGGTAAAAGAACAACATAGTTATTGGTGCGATCGCTTTGCCGAACAACCACCTATACTCAACTTATCTCCCGACTTTCCTAGACCGCAATTTAAATCTTCTCAAGCTGGTGTATATACTTATAATTTCAGTCAGAATATCGGCGATAAATTACGCTCTTTTGCTGCTGGGAATAATACAACTCTATTTATAACTCTTTTAACTTTATTTAAAATATTACTCTACCGTTACACAGGGCAGCACGATTTAGTCATTGGTATACCTATTTCTGGACGCAATCATCCAGACCTAGAAAACCAAATCGGATTTTATGTTAACACCCTAGCTTTAAGAACTTCACTCCCAGAAGCGGGAACTTTTAAAGAAGCATTGGCAGAAGTAACAAATACTTGCCTCGATGCTTATGAATATAGTGATTATCCTTTTAATAAATTAGTATCTGCCCTGGATTTAGAACGAGATTTATCACGAAATCCTTTATTCGATGTGATGTTTTCACTGCTTAGTAAAGATAGTAAAGCAGTGATGAAAATTCCGGGAATTGAACATCAAGCATACCCCCTGAAACCACGAACGGCTCAATTCGATTTGAGCTGGAGTCTGTTTGAAGATGCCAACGATTTAAGATTGGTCATAGAATACGAAGCCGATCTGTTTCGAGAAGAGACGATCGCCAGAATGAGCGGTCACTTTTTACAAATAATTCAGGCAGTAGTTGAGAATCCCGATTGCCAATTGTCACATATTAATTTACTAACTCCTGAAGAACGCTATCAATTACTAACTCAATGGAATAACACAGAAGTTGCATATCCTCAAGATAAATGTATCCATCAGCTATTTGAAGAACAAGTAAAACTTAACCCTGATGCAGTTGCGGTAATATTTGAAGGTCAAAAATTAACCTACCAACAGTTGAATGAGCGAGCAAATAAATTAGCTCATTATTTGCGAGAAAAAGGCGTAGAACCAGAAGTATTGGTTGGAATTTTTGTTGAGCGTTCCCTGGAGATGGTAATAGGAATATTAGGGATTTTAAAAGCAGGAGGAGCTTATGTACCTCTAGATCCTAGCTATCCAGCCGAACGTTTAGCTTATATGCTCTCAGATTCGGCAGTTTCTATATTGCTTACCCAGCAGTCCTTAATAGATTCTTTACCAGAAAATCAAGCCGAGGTGCTGTGTTTAGATAGTGATTGGCAGGTAATTGCTAACTATAGTCAGCAGAATCCCATCAGTCAAGTGATATGGGAAAATTTAGTTTATGTCATTTATACCTCTGGCTCGACAGGTAAGCCAAAGGGAGTAATGAATATCCATCAAGGCATTTGTAATAATTTATTGCGGACGATTGATGCTTATCCACTCACAACAAGCGATCGCATCTTACAAATAACTCCCTTTAGTTTTGATGTTTCAGTCTGGGAAATCTTCTGGTCTTTAATAGCTGGGGCTACTTTAGTAGTAGCTAAACCTGAAGGTCATAAAGATACTACTTATTTGATTAACTTAATTGCCCAAGAACAAGTTACTCAAATCAATTTTGTTCCCTCAATGCTGCGGGTTTTTCTTCAAGAATCAAATTTAGAAAACTGCCGTTGTTTAAAGCGAGTATTTTGTGGCGGAGAAGCACTATCTTATGAACTAACTCAACGCTTTTTTGAGCAGTTTGATTGTGAATTGTACAATTTTTACGGCCCAACAGAAACAGCAGTTGATGCCACTTTCTGGCAGTGTACGCCACAGTCTAATTATCAAATAGTTCCTATTGGTCGCCCCATTGCCAATACCCAAATTTATATCCTCGATTCTCATCTCCAACTAATTCCTATTGGCATTCCTGGAGAATTGCATATTGGGGGCGCTTCTTTAGCTAGAGGCTATCTCAACCGACCAGAATTAACTACCCAAAAATTTATTTTTAATCCCTTTGGTAATGGCAAATTGTATAAAACTGGAGATTTAGCTCGTTATTTACCAAATGGAAATATTGAATATCTTGGTCGGATCGATAACCAGGTCAAGCTGCGCGGCTTACGTATTGAATTAGGAGAAATAGAATCGGTTTTAGAAACTAATTCCCAAGTAGAACAAACAGTCGTCATTCTGCATGAAAACCAACGGTTAGTAGCTTATGTAGTTAGAAAAGACCAGTCATTAACCCCTAGCGATCTGCGTCGTTTCTTACAGCATAAATTGCCAGCTTACATGATACCTTCAGCTTTTGTAATGTTGTCAGCTATGCCATTAAACCCGAATGGCAAGATAGACCGTAAAAAATTACCAAAACCCGATGAAACATCGATAGTAGAATCACCATATTTAGCTCCACGCAATCGCTCAGAAAGTATTTTAGCAAACATTTGGCAACAAGTTCTGCAAGTATCAAAGGTAGGAGTAAATGATAACTTCTTTGATATAGGTGGTCATTCATTACAAGCCATGAATCTCATGGCACTAATTTATCAAGAACTGGAAATTGACATTCCTTTGTCAATAATTTATGAAAAACCTACAGTAGCAGAATTGAGCGAGTATATCATCTACCTCAAAGAGATGAATATCCAACCTAAAGAACGTCCTTATGTAGTTTTCAATAAAGCACGAGAAAAAGCGATTTTTATATTTCCCCCAGCCCTTGGTTTTGCAGCAGCTTACGCAAATTTAGCTGATTATTTAACAAATTATGCTATCTATACTTTCAGATATATTGCCGATGAAGCAACTTTAGAAAAATATGCAGAATTAATAGATAGCCTAGCACCAAATCAAGACATAAAATTGATGGGACATTCAGCAGGTGGTTTTTTGGCAATGTTGATGGCTCAAAAGTTAGAAAGTCGCGATCGCATAGTTTCTGATGTGATTTTATTAGATACTTACAGAGACGGTCGTGAAGCTAAACAAGCCCAAATGTCAGAAATCATAGAAGGTGTTGATGGTTTCTTATTAAATCCCAAACGTCAGGAATTAAGACGTTACTTTATGGATAACCAAAAGTTACGCGATCGCACCTACAATCAAGTTTGGGAATACTTTAATTTTCTCTGGCATTCAGACCTAAAAAATTTGCAAATTGAGGGAAATATTCATCTTATACGTGCTGAGGGAAACTACGATTACGAAGATGATTGGATACAAGCTACAAGAAGAGAACGAATCAATCATTATGCCTATGGTGTTCATCGAGAGATGATCGATCCTCCTTATCTCAATCAAAACGCCACTATTATTAATGCGATTCTCACTTAGAATTGAGAATTTGGAATTTACAAGATTCAGTGATTCTGGAGTGGTGTTTTAAGCAAAAACCTTAACGCCTGAATTAGGTTTTAATCGGGCTTTGCACCTATTTCAATCACCTCACTGCATATATGCAGTTTATTGAAAGAGTTTTTCCAACTATAAAATTTAGGACTAGAACAACAGATGAGTAAAGTAAGAGTTAATAACGAATGGGACGCTCTCGAAGAAATTATCGTTGGCCGTGCCACCAATGCACGTATTGCTTGTCGAGATCGAGGTTTGTTTGCAGTCGAAAGATATATCTATAGAATGCGTAAGTCTAAATAAAGGAGTTTAGCTATGGCTTATCACACCTACAAATCTCCGCTTCTATGGTTAGCATCGATAGTCAAAGACAGCCGAGTGAGTGTTGGAGAATATACCGCCTGTGACAACTCCATTACCTTTGCGTTGTGGTTTCCTGATGAGAGAATTGAGATTGGTAAATATTGCTCTCTAGCAAAAGATATTACTATCTTCGGTGGCGGAGAGCATCACATTACTAGGGCGACTACTTATCCATTTCGCCTGTTCTTCCCTCTCTCTCAAACCCAGTTTGCAGAACGGCGTGACGAAGTACGCCACAAAGGTACTACTTCAATTGGAAATGATGTATGGATTGGCTACGGTGCAACCATTTTGTCAGGAGTTAAGATTGGCAACGGAGCAGTCATCGGCTCTCAGGCAGTTGTTGCCAGTGATATCCCTGATTATACGGTTGCTGTAGGCAACCCAGCTAAGGTTATCCGCTCTCGATTCAGACCTGAAACAGTTGAACGTCTGCTGAAACTGCGTTGGTGGGACTGGGATACTAAGAAAGTTATTGCAAACCTAGAATGGCTTTACCAAAATCCTGACGATTGGCCAGAAGATATCCAGTTTAATGAATCTACAGAAGGTCTGCCAGATTTTCCTGCACCTGAACTTCTAGAGGAAGACATTAAAAACATCAGCAAAGGGTAAGGGAATCCACATTTTAAGACGTGAGATATGAAATGAGGACGCAATGCAAGCCGCGCAAAATGTAACACTATTAATAATAGTGTTACATCTGTTTTTTTGCGATAGTTCCGTCGGTGCTTTTAATACCAGCTTTGACGCTGATATCTAGAGTTGCTGTTGTTGTCGGACAAAACACACACCCGAATGGCACGCTTGTTAACGGCAAACCCATTATATATAAGGCTTTTGGGTGTGGGGTGTGGCTGAGTGGGTGTAGTAAGTCAGAAATTTATTTGTATCCCCACTCATATTTACTAGAAACAGGGTGTGGGGTGTGGGGTGTGGCTGAGTGGCTGAGTGGCTGAGTGGCTGAGTGGCTGAGTGGGTGCAGGTTTAAAGCCTCGCCCCACGCGCACGAAAAATCCTTATTTCGCAAGGCAGGTAAAAGCCCCACCCGGAGTGTCTGTCTTAATTTCCCTACACCCCACACCCAATACAACCTGCACCCTGTTCACTTTTCTTGATTTTTCCCTACACCCAACACCCTACCCCCAACACCCTGCCCAGACGAGCTTTCAGCTTTACAAGCGTGCCATTCACACACACCCAAAGCAGAAAATTGAACCAAAAAGAGAAATCACCATGACCCTGACAATGACACCCACTATTACTGCCTTTGAACGGTCGCCTGATGGCGGCAAGGGACTGGCGCGTGACATGCGCGTTCGCTGGGCGCTCGAAGAAGTGGGCCAACCTTACAACGTTCGTCTTGTTTCGTTCAGTGAGATGAAGCAACCCGCGCACCGTGCGCTTCATCCTTTCGGGCAAATTCCAACCTATGAGGATGGCGATCTCGCCCTGTTCGAGTCGGGGGCGATCGTGTTCCATATCGCGGAGCGCCATACAGGGCTGTTGCCAGACGATGCCAATAGTCGAACGCGAGCGATCGCATGGATGTTTGCCGCACTTAACACGATGGAGCCGCCAATCGTTGATCGGGAAATGGCCGCGTACTTAGAGCGTGATGAGGCCTGGTACGAGCATCGCCTGCGTGTCGTCGAAGGTCGCATCCGTAACCGGCTCCTAGAACTTTCCAGTCACCTTGGAGATGCCGACTGGCTCGATGGTGCATTCAGCGCAGGCGACCTGATGATGGTGGAAGTGCTGCTCAGGTTGAAAGACTCGGGTATGCTGGACGACTATCCAAATCTCTCTACCTATGTCGCCCGTGGTGAAGCGCGGCCCGCCTTCAAGCGTGCTTTCGCCGCTCAATTAGCGGTTTTCACTCTTCAGCAACCGACTGGCTGACTAGCGCAAAAGATAGATTTGACACTATTGCCCCTGCCTCCTATTTGTATCAACTTTAAAGTGAAACGGTATTACATGTAATGCCCATTGAGCATTAATGGCATCAGAAGCGGCGATCGCAGATAGGAAGATGATGTAGGTTTGCCCAAAAATTTATCCCTTGATGACCAAACCCCGGCATGAATTACGCAAACAATTGCAAACTGTTTAACTATAAGCATTTCAGCTTTACAAGCGTGCCATTCTCTACATAACTGATGTGGCCACCATTATCAGCAACTTCTAACCGGAGAATGTAGCTATCATTCTGCAACAGCGATGGGTCGAACTTACCCAGTACACTATTAGCGATCGTTAGAAGTTTACTTCCGGCCACTCCGGGTTAGCTTTGGCTACTTTTGCCGCACTGAAGTTTTAATTTAGTTGCTCTCGGATTTCGTGTTTGAGGAAAGTAGGTTGCTCTCCTTGATGCTTATTGTGCAACTTTTAGTTACAAACATCAACCCCTAATTGCACAATTTTGGTTGATTTCAAGCACAGTAACTCAGCTAATGTACAGCCAAATATTTTACACAAAGCAGTAAGGACTTCTGGAGAAGCGTTTTTGACATCTGTATTTGTCTCCATCCTGTTCAAGTACTGGCGAGAAATATCTACTTCAAATTCAGTAAGCCTTTTGGATAAATTCAACAACGGTATATCGCCACGCAACTCACGCATTTTTTGCCCACGCGCAGCTGTCCATTTTATAGAACCTACTTCTGTCAGTGGTAACATCACGACCTCTTCCATATCTTCTCTACTTGCCATATTATGCAACTTTTAGTTTACAAACCAAATAGTTTATTGCAACTATTTGTAGCATAGATTGAGTCATTGCGATCGCACTGTGCCAGTTGCGCAAGTCCTGTAGTACTTCACTAATACCATTTCTATTCCGAATACAAAGCTTTCAGAACTGAATCAAAGTAATACTTCTGTACTATTGAAGGCGATCGCCTCCACGAGGTTACCAGTAATCTGACAACAGAGCGTGTTATTTCTTTAACTTCCTATGACTTTATTCTTGAAGCTCTTTTCTGTGCAGCTTCAATGTAAATTGATATCAGTATTCACGTAATTCTTCGATAATTCAACTGTCGGCTCCTAATTGCAACGATGTCTACGACGGGCTACGCCTACGCAATTGAAATTCACTCTTTAATGTATAGTCAAGGGAATGCCGTTATCTTTGGGTTTTAAATTGAGAATAAATGGAACAGCTTTCAATACCCAATCGGACACGGGTGTATAATTAGCAGCTTCTTCTCCAAAGCTAATAGAAAGCATATCTGTATGAATAATACCTGGATTGAGGGGTATAGCTGCCATACCAGTTGGCAATTCTTGTGCCAAAGAACGAGTTAATCCTTCTATTGCCCACTTAGAAGCACAGTATGGTGCTACTTGGGCTGAAGTCGAACGTCCCCAGCCAGAACTAAAGTTAACAATAATACCCCGTTTGTTTTTCACCATTGCTGGTACGAAATGGCGAATTATATTCGCTACTCCTTTGATATTGATATCTATAAGCTCAGAAAATTCTTCAGATGGTATTTCCCACAAAGGTGCTAGGTAATTAGTAATTGCTGCATTATTTATCACTATATCTGGCGGTGAATATTTTTGAAGTACGTCTTGGGCCCATTTTTTTACAAGTTGTTCATTTGCCACATCTACAGATGTGAAATCATTGGGCGCACCATACTTATGCTGTATTTTATCGATAGCATCTGATGAACGAGCGCAACCAATAACAGTATGTCCCTGTTGAATAAAACCCTCGGTCATCGCATAACCTAGACCTTTACTTATGCCTGTAATTAAGATCAGCTTAGTCATATTATTCTGGTATTATTGGATTTCAGTTTTTTTCCGGTCGGTTTCGTGGGGGTAAGGTTCGTCCATCATAAAACTGAATAACTAACTTACTTAGTCCGATCCATGCTAGTGCAAAGATTAAGGGAGCTAGAGTTTCAATCACAACTACTACAACTGATGTTGTCTGAAAAAATAAAAAAAGCATTGGAGTCCAAGCCAAAGTAAGTACTGTTGCAACTCCACTCCCAAATCTCAATCGCTCAATAATAGAAAGCGCCGAGCTACAACTAGCACATTTTTCCGTATGAGAATGATACCTCTCCAGCAGCACGGACTTTGCCAATGGGGGAGAAAAAGTCTCTTTGCCAAATGGTTCAGCGTTATATTGGTTTACCCACTGACGCAGTTCAAATACAAAACTATCTGCTTTGGTTGGAAGGTAAAAGGCTTTAGTAAAGTTCGGGCTACCTCCTTTAGCTTCAAGATACCTTTCCTGATAGTGGAGAAAAATTTGATCGTCTTCTAAAACACCATTTTGTCCAATGTGGTAATACCAACGCGGTCTGAGCTTAATAAACCAACCTGGAAGTTTAGAAGGAAACTTAAAAGGAAAACGTGCAAATACACGACATTCTCCTTTACGTATGGGTGTAGCATAAACAACGGTTAGAATTCTGCCGCGCTGGGAGTTGATGTCGTGCCACATTAAACTTGGAGCGACGAAGGTTGTAGATAACTCTCCTGATTGCCCTGGTTTCAAACCTTGTTTCCAAATCCCTTTGAATCCATGTTTCCCAGATTCAATCACTTCAAGTTCCAGAGGTGCTGCATTTGCCCTATTTCCTACCGTTTTATGATGTGTAAACGATATGTGGCTAGGGTCTAGTATATTTTCTAATAGGGTTAATGCATCATAAGGTACATCTCTAAATGTATTAATTACAACCCATCCTTCTGGAGATTCTTCTAATGGTTCAATTATTGGGACTTCGGTTTTGGCAGCATTTTCATATTCACCAACGTATACAAACAGTAGTCCTTGCTTCTCAATAGTTGGTAATGATGCCACACAAGCTCGTTTTGATGTCTCTGCTGTTCCACCTTCGACTTGTTGAGGAATCCTTTGACAATTCCCATCTCCAGAAAAAGCCCAACCGTGATAGGGACATTCCAAAAGCCCATCGTCACTAATTCTGCCTTCAGACAACGGTGCTAAACGATGAGGACACTGGTCTTCAAAGCTTCTCCAAGATTGGGCAAGTCTATCCCACCAAATTACAATATCTCTTCCCAGCACTGTAAAAGGCGTTGGTTTTGATTTGTCTAAGTCCTCTAGGTAATGGATGGGATACCATGTTTCTTTACAATCAAAACTATTCGGATCGCTGCCGCCCCCAGGCTGTTTTGAGTGCAAACTATCTCTGACGTTAACTTCTTTCTCAAGCATTTTTGATGTTTATTAACTTTTATTGCCTACTCTAAGATTTATTTTAGCTAGTATGAACATTGGCTGTATGGCGATCGCATTTCCATTTTTGATTTTATAAATAGCCACTAAAATGGCAGATAATATGCTATTAGTAAACACTGACAAGACAAGTTTCTCAATCCTTCCCTACGCCGAGAACTCTTACCCCATTATCAGGCTTGAACACTGACTGGAACAGGGAGAATACGACCCAAACCTGTGAGCTTGCGGAAAATCTGAGTCAATAAAATAGGCTCAGGTTTTTGAGGAAACATTTTTATGGTTTCACGGACATATTGAAAGTCGTGACAGTGAGGCTTGAGGTCAACAATGCCGCATTCGGGGTTACTGTGACGGAAATTAGCTAGAAGATGAGCTTTCTGGCGAAGTAATCGCACTAATGTTATAAAATCGTGTTGCTCTCATTGCCGTTTGAATTTAGACTTGCTGTCTAGGTTTGCACTTTTGTGCATAGCTTGAAAACTGATCTCCAATTAAAATAGGTGCATACTTTAACGAGTAGAGTTAGGGATAAAAATTACAAAATATGAATCTCAAGATAAACCTGACAATTCAGGCGATGTGGAAAAGCTCATTTTAGCGGTTTCCTAACCCTGATTTTCCGTTAGCTATTTTCATTAACTTAGAGCTATTGATAATTAAGCTGTAAAAAAAGCCAAGCTTTTTCGAGGATTGAGGACTTACCGTGAAAAGTAAGCAAAATAAACACTGTAGAGTAAAAGATTTTTTGTAAAGCTTAAGGAAACTTTTAGTTTAAATGAACATAAGTAAAAATCCGGTAGAAGTAAGTTTGAAAAAAGATCGCACTTATGGACATTTACCAGTGGAGAAAAAACTGGGTATTCTTGTTGTCGATGACCATCAATTAATTTTAACTGGTACTCTTGATGTATTAAATCGAGAGTATCCCGAAGCTGCTATTGTTAAAGCTCAGACTAGAGAAGAGACACTTTATCAACTTCAACTTCATCAGTTTGACTTGATTGTGATGGATTTATCAATTCCCGATCGGCAAGGGAAGATAGCAGAAATTGATACCGGAATTAAGCTGTTGCAAAATTTGCTCAAAGAATATCCCCATCAAAATTTTATCGTGCAAACTAGTTATGTGAAAGCCTTGATCCGGATCAAACACGAGATTGATAATCATCAAGGTGGGTTTGCGATCGCAGACAAAGGATTACCCGAAAATGAAATGCTGATGCGGGTTAATTTGGCACTTCAGGGTGCAACTCACACCAAAGACATCAAAACGGGAATCGAACTCAAACCAGAATGGTTGGATGTGTTGCGGTTAGCTTTTGAAGAGAGTTTAACAGATAAGGCGATCGCCGATCGAATGTATAAATCAGAACGAGCAGTGCGGACTTACTGGACAAAGATTCAGGATGTTTTGGGGGTATATCCTGAAGACTGCAAGCAAAGCGGTAAGAATATGCGAATCCAAACCGAAGTTCGTTCCCGTGAAGAAGGCTTAATTGATTAATACGCAAAAAATTAAGCTGGAAGCTAGATGAAAAGGAGAATCAGGAATCGCATTTGGAAAGAATTCAGGTTATGGTCGCTGGCTATACGTCCAGGGATCGTAGTGCTGTTGTTGGTAATGTTAATCCGAATAACTGGAGGAATACAATCTTGGGAATGGATGCTGCTTGATACGATGCTACGTCTGCGTCCGATAGAAAACCCTGATGAACGTGTAGTAATTGTGGGTATCGACGAAAAGGATATTGAATGGGTTAAACAATATCCAATCCCAGATCAGAAGATTGCAGAGTTACTCACCAAGCTGGAAAATTATAAACCGCTAGCCATTGGGTTGGATATCTTCAAAAATGTTCCTGTAGAACCTGGTGGCGAACAACTAGCGCAGATATTACGAGCAAATTCTAATATTATTGGTATTGAAAAAATTTTACCGCCTGGAGAAACTTCACCACCCCAGAGCTTGCCATCCGAACGAGTTGGGTTTGTCGATTTACCTAATGATGAAGATAGCAAAAATCGACGCTATTTGTTGTATACGCCAAATCCTAAGAATATCAATGAAGATAAATATTCTTTAGCACTGCGGTTAGTTACTAAGTATTTAAATGCGAAAGGAATTGAGCCGCAAACTGGAAAAAATGACCCGAATACAATAAGATTCCGTGGGATTGAATTACCCCGAATTACCCATAATTTTGGCGGATATGTCAGGGCTGATGATGGGGGGTTGTCAATTTTGATGAACTTTCGCAACAGCGATCGACCTTTTAATATCGTTTCGCTGCGCGATATTCTCAACGATCGAGTTGATGCAGAATTGCTGCGCGATCGCATTGTCTTAGTTGGCAATCGCAATATGAGCGCGGGTGATATTTTTTATACTTCAGCTTTATCTAATTTAAAATTAAGCGGTCAAATTTATGGCATTGACTATCACGCTCATGTTATCAGTCAAATTCTTAGTAGCGTAATAGATAGCCGGACAATGTTGCATAGTTGGGGAGAGTTTGGAGAGTACACATGGATATTTGTTTGGGGGATTTTGTCGATCGTTATCGGACGGTTTACCGAATCTGCTCAAGCAAATTTACTGACTGTAACTGTAGCAGCATTTTGTTTGTTTAGCTGCGGGTATATGATGCTGTGGGTGTGGGGTGTATGGATTCCTGTAGCACCTAGTTTTCTGATCTTAGCCGTGAATGGGTTAGGTTTAGGTGCTTTTTACCAGCATGATAAATTTTTGCGATCGCAAATTAAGGAACGTCAAAACACAATTCAACACACATTTACCGTAATTCATAATGGCCCTTTGCAAATTCTTGCTTATGGATTAAAGCATCTGCGTGCTAAAGATATTCCTTACGAACAACTGGTTGAGCAATTTGAAAAACTCGATCGCGAAATTCGTGAACTTGGCGATTTTCTCAAACTCGAAGCATTAACCACAGAAGAGAGCTTACGTTTAGGTAGCGGATTAATACTTGAATTGAAACGACCTTTGCACGATTTATTATATGAGGTTTATTCAAGTACATTAGAACGTAAAGATTTTGAACATTTTAAAACATTAAAAGTTAAAATTCGGAATTTTGAACCGATTGATGATAAATATTTAACTATAGAACACAAACGGGGAATATGTCTGTTTTTAGAAGAAGCTTTATGTAATGTTGGTAAACACGCCCAAGGAGTCAAGCGAGTTCAAGCATCGGGTGTTTATAGTGCAAATAAATACAATTTATCTGTAAGAGATAACGGTTCAGGTATTAAATCAAAACTAGAGAATAAAGGCACAAAACATTTTAAAATGCTTGCTAAACAATTAGGAGGAGAGTTTCGCCGTGAATCGCTTTCTCCACGTGGGACTATATGTGAACTTCGTTGGAAACCTACAAAGGAATTTTAAGAAGGAATAAGGCGTTATATCATGTCTGCTAGATTACTTATTAAACCTGAAGAACCCCACCCCGCCAAAGCTATGCTTTGTCTCCCCTCTCCGGCTTGCAGGGAGAGGCTGGGGGTGGGGTGCAATAACTGTGGAAATCATAACTAATTATACGGACATGATATTAATCGCCAGAATTCTCAATTCTTAAAAAGTTTTAGATAACCACACAATCAACAGCATTTACCATGAGTCATCAACATTTCGTATTTTGGGAAAATAAGCGCAGATTTACAAGCTTGGTTGTAGGAGTAGTTTTTCTTATGACCGCAGTCCCAGCATTTGCTCAGTTTAAACCACGCGATCGCAAACCAGCCAGCGACAATACCCGTGCAGGTGGTTCACGTGGATGTTCAGCTAGCGGCATACCACTGACGCAGCTTGCACCTCAGACATTTATCGGTAAAACTGCTTCCACACGTCCAACCTTAGCTTGGTATATGTCAAGTTCTCAAAATGCGCGATTCCAACTGTATGAATTTGATTCACCCAAGACAGTTAAAAAAATTGGGCAAGTTAAAGAAATACCCACAACAGTTGGGATTAACAAACTAAAACTTCCCGTTGATTACCCCGAACTCACAGTCGGTAAAACATATTTATGGCAAATTGCAATTGACTGCGAAAACGACACGATTATTAGACGTGCAGAATTTACCGTTATCAATCCTCAATCACTTGCTAAAAATCGATTTACTAGCATTCCAGAAAGTATAAATTATTATACTGAAAATGAACTGTGGTACGAAGCATTAGAAGAAGCATTAAAAGCAACTGGTAATGCTAAATTGGGGCAAACTGGGGCAACTTTAGTTAAAGAACTTGCACAGTCAGAAATGCTGATTGGTAATGACGTAGATCAAAAAAATATTCAGCAACGAATTGAATACCTCCAGAAAATTGGCAGCGAAAAAATATAGCAGTTTTCATTTTGATGCAACACACTCTGACCTCACTCCAAACCTCTCTCCTAAAAGGAGAGAGGCTTTGAATCTTACTCCGCTTCCAACAATAAAAGTTTTTCCGATCCCCTCTCCTAAGAGGCTACGGTGTACACACAAGTCTGAAATAGTTTACTCACTTGGTTTTTCATGTCAGTTTTACCCCACCCTAACCCTCCCCTTAGAAAGGCTACGGTGTACACACAAGTCGAATTACCCCCCTTAGTCCCCCCTTGTAAAGGGGGGAAACAAGAAAAATCCGGTTCCCTCCCCTTTACAAGGGGAGGGTTAGGGTGGGGTAATTCGAGAACTGGTAGTAATTCGATAACTTGTGTGTACACGGTAGTTCTTAAGAGGAGAGGGTTAGGGTGAGGTCTTTATTAAACAACTAAGAACCACTATAAAAATAGTAGGCAGAATAGAAATGGTAAAAACTTGGTCGATTGCTGTCACAGGATGGCTGGGATGCGTGGTAGGTATTGCAGTTTCTATTAATCCTGCTGTTGCTCAGTTAACTCCCGATAACAGCCTGGGAAAAGAGCGATCGCAAGTCATTCCTCTTAATACAAACAATGACCGCATCGAGGGCGGTGCGGCTCGTGGTGCTAACCTATTTCACAGTTTTCAAGATTTTAACGTGGGTGAAGGTCAAGGCGTTTATTTTGCCAATCCAGAAGGGATAACAAATATATTTTCTCGCGTTACTGGTGGTAACTTCTCAAATATTTTCGGGACATTAGGAGTATTAGGTAATGCGAATTTATTTTTGCTCAATCCCAATGGCATTTTATTTGGTAAAAATGCCCAGTTAGATATGCAGGGATCATTTGTGGGGACAACGGCAAGTAGTGTAAAATTCGCTGATGGTAGAGAGTTTAGTGCAACTACCCCTCAAAATACACCTTTGCTAACTATTAGCGTTCCTCTGGGCTTACAATTCGGGGTGAATCCTGGAAAAATCACAGTACAAGGATCAGGTCATAATTTAACGTACAATCCATCCACTGCTGGAACCATTAGAACTGATGTTCCTGGATTGCAAGTACAACCAGGGAAAACCCTTGCACTTGTTGGCGGTGACATAAATTTGGAAGGTGGAAATCTGAGGGCTGAGTCTGGACGAATTGAATTAGGAAGCATCGTATCACCGAGTTTAGTTAGCTTGACGCAAAATGATTCAGGTTTATCTTTAGGATATTCAGGTGTAAATGCTTTTGGAAATATCCAACTATCTCAAAAAGCCTCAGCTGATGTCAGTGGAGAGGGTGGAGGTTCTATTCAAGTACAAGCAGGGAAACTATCAGTACGTGATGGTTCATCGCTTTTGTCTATCACCACTGGTTCAAAACCTGGGGGAGAGTTTAATGTCAACGCTACCGAGTCAATAGAACTAATTGGAGAATCAACAGACAAAAATTTTGCCAGCAGCTTATATACAGAGTCTCAAGATGCTGGTTCCTCTGGAGAGATAAACGTTAATACAGGAAAATTAATCGCTACAGATGGAGCTTATATTTCAACTTATATTGTATCTTCCGGTAATGGAGGAAATTTGAATGTCAAAGCTTCTGACTCTGTAGAATTGTTTGGCAGGGGTATATTTTTAAGTGGCCTTTATACAGGAACAAGTACTAGCAGTAGTGGAAATGCTGGAAATTTGAGTGTCGAAGCTAGAAGTTTGGCTATTAGTGGAGGTGCGCTACTTTTTGCCAGTAGCCCTGGAGAAGGAAATGCTGGAGATATTACAGTTAATGCTCAAACAATTAACTTAAGTAACCAAGGAACTATTAGCTCTGTCAAGAGTGGGCAGGGAAATGCTGGTAGTATCTCTATTAAAGTTCAAGATACTTTATCTCTAACTAACGGCAGTCGATTATCCAATTTTACGGTACCGGAAACGGTAGGTAATGGTGGAGATATTAATATCCAAACAGGAAAACTCTTTTTAGATAATAACTCTTATTTCACTGCTAGCACCAATGGACAAGGGAATGGTGGCAATATTATTATTCAAGCAGCAGACACTATTTCGATTGCAAACAAAAGTAGTATTTTCAGTGTCGTTTCTAACACAGGTGTAGGTAATGCCGGGAATATTCGTATTCTTGCAAAGTCTTTTTCTGCAAGTGGAGAATCTTCTGTTTTCAACAGCAATATTGGTGGGAAAGGGAATGCTGGCGATATCTCAATCAATACAAAAAAGAATGTTTCTTTCACAGGTGGTTCTTTTTTGAGTGCTAGTACATTAGGTGAAGGTAATGGCGGGAATATCAAAATTCAAGCAGATGGTGCTGTGAAATTTTCTGGACGTAGTGAAAGACTTGGTAGCGGAATATTTAGCGGCGTGTTGAAAACTGGTGTAGGTAACAGTGGTGATATTGAGATTGTAGCCCGTAGTTTTGAGCTATCTGATGATGCTGATTTGTCTACATTGTCTAATGGTAAAGGCAACGCGGGTAATGTCTTGATAACTACATTAAGTGACACAACAATTAAAGATAGTAGTACTATAGCAACATTTCTTACCACAGAGGGAAATGCTGGTAAAATTGCAATTCGAGCAGGTGGTGATGTCTTAATTTCGGGAAAAAGCGATTTGTCCTCTTTTCTTTACCGAAATGCAGTAGGTAAGGGTGGAGATATTGAAATTCAGGGGCGTAATTTTTCTTTAACCGACGGTGCTGTTTTAAATTCTACTACTGTTGGCAAAGGCGATGCTGGAAATGTGCTAGTTAATGCCACTGGCAACATTTCTTTAACAAATGGTGCTAGCATCTATGCTGCGACATTTGGGCAAGGAAATGCAGGTAACGTCACCGTTAATGCTGGGGGTAAATTCTCTCTTCAGGGGACAACTCTTGATGGTTCTAACTTTGACACTGGCATCTTTAGTATAGTCGGAGTAGATGCAGGATTCACAGGTAAAGGTAAAGGTAAAGGCGGTAATATTAACGTTACAGCCCGTGATTTATCTCTTAATGGTGCAGCTTTATCTGCTAGTAGTCTGGGAGATGGAATTGCCGGGAATATTAATATTAATTCAAGTGCTGTAAGACTAGATAATAAAGCCGCTATTACTGCTGTGACTAACTCTAGTGATGGTGGAAATATTAACTTAACCGCTACAGATTTATTACTATTGCGTCGTAACAGCAATATCACCACAACTGCGGGATTAGCCAAATCAGGTGGCGATGGCGGTAACATCAATATCAACTCTAAATTCATCGTCGCCAACCCCGAAGAAAACAGCGACATCAGCGCAAATGCATACACTGGTTCCGGCGGAAACGTCAAAATCAACTCGCAAGGTATCTTCGGTATCGAGTCACGATCAAAGCCGACTGAGAAAAGTGATATTACTGCAAGTTCGCAATTAGGCATTTCAGGTAGCACAGATATTAACGCACCCGATACCAGTTCCATTCAAAACAGCTTTACTGAAGCATCTCCAAACGTCATCGACACTAATGCACTCATCGCCAATAGTTGCATTTCACGCAGTTCCAAGCAAGGGGGTACATTCTTCATTACTGGTTCTGGCGCTTTACGTAATATTCCAGGGGATCAATTAATTTCGGTATATTCCACTGGTGAGGTGCGTAATGTTGAACCAACATCCCGCCTTTGGAAAAAAGGCGACCCGATTATTGAAGCACAAGGAGTTTATCGACTTGCTGATGGACAGTTGGTACTCAGTCGAGAATGCCATTAAAGTATAGCGCTTCTGGGTTGAGTTCAATACAGACCTAACAAGAACAGTACTCATTTGTTATTTCGGAGTACTCATTTGTTATTTCGGAGTACTCATTTGTTATTTCGGAGTACTCATTTGTTATTTCGGAGTACTCATTTGTTATTTCGGAGTAC
>NZ_JAVRCL010000048.1:0-22139 GCF_034530775.1 Nostoc sp. DedSLP04
CATTGGGCATTGGGCATTGGGCATTGGGCATTGGGCATTGGGCATTGGGCATTAGTAATTGGTGATTAATTCTTCTCCCTCACTTTCCTGCTCCCCTGCTCCCCTACTCCTGGGTAATCGGTAATAGGTAACTGGCTGCTAAACCGTGACCTATTACCAGTAATAGATAAAACATAAGTCTTTTAGCAAATCAGGCACTTAGCTTAAGCAAAAAGCTAAAAGAAAGGTTATTATTTTTACTTTTATCTTTTAGGTTTTCATTTGATTTGCGCCTGTTGTCCAATTCCCCATCTGTAAAGACACAAGGTTTTATTATTCTGCAATGTTTTGATAAAAACTCGGTAAAATGCACCCGGCTGAATTTGCTTTCAGATTCTACCAGTATTCTTTGCTACAAAGTTTTTAATAGCGGAAACTGTTCCTGGGACTTTCTGTTGCTAAATAAGACTTTCACAAGGTAGAAATCAAAATATTTTATGAAATCTACTGACTGCTCAGTTTTTATGGCAACGGGGGTATGGGATCAACATTTGATTTGATGCCCAATTCACGTTTTTAACTACTGAAATTACACCTTTAGGTTGGAGAATTTTCCGCGACATTACGCAAGCGCATTAGCTGACGTCGCATTTGAGGCGAGGCTTTAAACTCCGATACTTCCTGGGCTTTAACGGACGCTTGTAGCGTTTCTAGAAAGTCATCAGAACCTTCGGTTAAAGCATCAAGTAGCACCTGTAAGAGTTGCTCGCGATCGCTCAATAGACTCTTTTCCTCAATCAACCGGAATTTGAGATGTATTTCACACTCATAAACACCTACTTCGAGATTATTTATCTGGCGTGGTAATGCTTTGGAGTTCATAACTATTGAGATTCCTTTACTTGGTTGTCATGAGGGTAAGGAGGTAGATGTCCAGCAAAATTCTTTATATCTCTTTTGAATCCAAAGTGCTTGAATTAAGAATTTTTCTTCATCAATCACCTTTGTATTCCATTTCACTCTCCTGTGGTGTATTTTCAAGCTAGATTTTCAGTGTCTAGATTTTCAGGTTTCTGTGCCAGATGTAGCTTATGGTAAGCCATAACTATTATTCAGTTTTTAAGATTCTACACAATAAAGTTTCTGTAAGAAGTTGTTCAACCTTTTTAAAGGTTTTTACATCAACTTTATGTGAACGTCAATAACAGTTTGACTTGTTACTCAAATTTTAGTGTTTATACGTAAGTAAAACCGCTGAAATTTTTGGAGTTTATTACAGCCAGCGGTCGATGTAGCGCTATTGCGTGAAATTACTTGATGTACGTTTTTTGCAATAGAAAATTCAGGATAAATTGCTCGGCATAATTATTAATGTCAAAACTTTTGTTCTTCATAAAAAAAGTACACAGATCAAATTATTCCTGCTGAGTACCTTGTTTTACTGCCATTTGGGATTAATTGAGTCTAAAAATCTTAGCAGTAAGTCAGATTTATAGACTAAATGAAAATACTTTATCAATTAATTTTTACAGAAAAATAATTCGACTACTGTCAGTACTAGCAGTTAAATATATCTTCAACTCATAACAGTAGTAGCAAACTCATCAGTAAAGGTGATATTTTTACTTATGACCATTCAATGTACCCTTTGAAAACAGCATTCAAAGCTTTTAAATTGAGAGCATTCAAGCTCGGATATAACGTCTACAATAATTTCAGTGTAATTCACGCAAATCTTACACCTTTTTATGGATAACCCGATGCTGCTCAAGTCCACAACCCGGCATATCCGCATTTTTGCAGGTGAAATTGACCGGGATGGCGATCTAGTTCCTAGTCAACAAGTCTTAACCTTAGATGTTGACCCAGATAACGAATTTAATTGGAATGAAGATGCACTGCAAAAAATTTATCGAAAATTTGATGAGCTAGTAGAAGCATCTAGTGGCGCAGACCTCACAGACTATAACTTGCGCCGTGTAGGGTCAGATTTAGAGCATTATCTGCGATCGCTTCTGCAACTCGGCGAAGTCAGCTACAATCTTTCTGCCCGTGTTACTAATTACAGCATGGGAATCCCTCAAGTTGCCATTGACGACAAGCAATAAGCCAATGAGTTGGTAGCGGGCTGCCTGAACCCTTCTTTACAAAGAGTGCTGAGTTAAAAGTGTCTCGGCTGAAAGTGGAAAAATTCATCCAGCGTATTTCAGGTAAATGAAGTACATGGTTAGGGGCACAACATGTTGTGCCCCTACGATTATCTGTATTGCTTAACTCAGAACTGGCTACCTCCCCCTGCCACTAACAGCAGTCCGAAAGAAATATTTAAAGTCACTGCATCGATCGGGTACTTTTGCCAAAATTAATATTTGCTATTCTTAATTATTAAATTAAAGTTAAATCTTGCTATCCTACTTATAAACTAAATAAATACCAACATTATCTGCCTGTTGATGATGGGGTAATTTACCAAAAGCAAATCGTGCAGTTATGCTTGGGTTATGCTGTGGTGACAGGGTTGGAGTTAGTTGCTTTGGCGATGGAGAGTCACAGGGCAATAGAAGCTATGATTAGGCTGTAGGGTTGAGTTAGGAGCGTATTTTTTGGATAAGTTTTGTATTAGCACCTGCTGATATCCGCCAGCTAAAATCATCATCTAAAGTCTTGGTATGTCAAGTTTAAGAAAGATGAGCGGTCTAGATTGTCCCTACTAATGCTATTAAAGAAATTGCCAATCGCTGATCGGTGCGAAAACTATGGAAAATGACGCGGCAACGCTCTACTGTCCAAACGAAAATTGTCAGGCTGCCAACCCCCTGACTCATAAGTTTTGCCAGCGATGTTCGACGCCTCTACCCAAAAATTATCTCTGGGCTGTGGTAGATAGCCCAAGCGTGGGTAGCCCTGGAGAAATATTAGCCGATCGCTATTTAATCGTTGATAAATTTGTTCTTTTAGATACGAAGCCTGGTTTATTAGCGCTAACGCCTGAGTTAGATAATTTGCAGCCTCTAAAAGCGTACCTGAGACTGATTCCCTACCGTTTACACGTACCGCAGGTATATGGAGTGCTTTTTGTTGCTGACGGGTCTTTCCACCGAGAAATATTACTCTTAGAAAAACCGCCACTATTAGTAGATGACACTATCCAACAAGTTCATTTGGGCAGCGAGTTAACCACCGCTTGGCGTGATGCAACATCAATGCGCCAACTAAATTGGTTGTGGCAAATAGCTCATCTGTGGCAACCTTTAGTAAGTGAAGGTGTCGCCTCTAGCTTACTTGACTCTAATGTATTACGGGTAGAAGGATCGTTAGTCCGGTTATTGGAATTGCGTTTTGACAGCGCCACATCACCAGAATTGCCGGAATTAGGTGAATTTTGGCAGCAGTTGGTTAGCACTGCCAAACCAGCGATCGCGGAATTTGTTAATCGCGTTAGCCTGGCTTTAATTCAGGGAGAGATTAATTCAACCGATCAATTAATCGGAGTTTTAGATCGGGGACTGGCTGGGTTAGGGCGATCGCAAACACCCACGATCCAAATTATCACCAAAACCGACACCGGGCCAAGTCGTCAACGTAACGAAGATGCCTGTAGTCCTCCCAGTGGAACTCCAGTGAGCAAACCACCCCAGCCAACAGCCTTAGCAATTGTCTGTGATGGCATCGGTGGACACGAGGGTGGCAATGTCGCTTCAAATTTAGCCATTGAAACAATCCAGCAGCAGGTACAGCAACTAACAAAGGTTCCCTACGACCACATAGACCCTGCAATGCTGCTGAATGACCTAGATAAGGCAGTGGCAATGGCCAATGACAAAATCAGTCAACGCAATGACAGCGAAAATCGCCAAGGGCGTCAACGCATGGGCACGACTTTAGTCATGGCATTGCCTGTTGCTCATGAAATGTACATTACCCACGTCGGCGATAGTCGTGCCTACTGGATTACACGCCACGGCTGTTATCAAGTTACTCTCGATGATGATGTTGCCTCCCGCGAAGTGCGGCTAGGTTATGCCATTTACCGCGAGGCAGTACAACAAAGTGCTGCTGGCTCTCTAGTCCAAGCTTTGGGGATGGGTTCTAGCACTTCATTGCATCCCACATCGGGACGGTTTATGCTCGATGAAGATGCCGTTTTTCTGCTCACATCCGATGGTTTGAGTGACTTCGATCGCGTAGAGGAGTACTGGGAAACAGAAATTTTGCCGATTTTAGCTGGGGAAGCCAATATAGCAACTGTTGCCGATAGATTAGTCGAAATTGCTAATACTAAAAATGGACACGATAATGTCACCGTCGCTTTAGTTCACTATCAAGTCCAATATTGGGAACCAGAAATCACCATCCAAGCAGTGATTCCCCAGAGCTATTCTGCCAAAACTGTTGATTTAGCATCCAAGGCGACAGATGCGACACTTTTAGGCAGCCCAAACCACAAAACTCAGGTGATTCCAGACACTGAACAGGCTAAAACTCGTCAATTTCCCCTACAGTGGATAGTTCCATTAATATTTGTGGTAGCAGCAGGTTTTTTAGGATTGTTCGTCAAGCAACTGCGAGGAACCTCTCCAATTTTTTCCAATCCCTTACAAACTCAAAACCCTGGCATTGAAACGACACCCGCACCGCTGCGATCGCTAGCTAATCTTTCTTCTGGTTGGGTAATTAAAACCAATAATGACATATCCTTGGGAAACAACCAATCACTCCCCCGTGGGGCTTTTTTAGAAGTTATTGAGAAAAAATTAAATCCAAATCCTGCTTCTGGCAGTTTTTTGGTGTCTATGCGAGTTTGTGCCAATAAAAGTACCCAAACTTCAGCTAATCCTAATAACCCAGCTGTAACTACCTCAGTTCCCCCAAATTCAAAACCTTTGCCAGCAACAGTATTGCTAAACTCCTCCCAAGTCAACCGTTTTGGCGTTGTTTTACAATCAGACGCACCAAATCCATGTAGAACTGTGACGCAACCGCCAGTTACCGAACCATCTGACACCAGCCCAAGTTAATCAAATACTCGATAAACTGGTAAAAACCTGGAATAATAACAGGTAACAATCAGAGTAAAAAACTTACAAGGTCAAAAAAATAGAAAATTTTCACCTTGGAGAATTGTTATCAAAACAGAATTCAGGAGTCAGGAGTCAGGAGTCAGGAGTCAGAATTCAGAATGAATTATG
This sequence comes from Nostoc sp. DedSLP04, assembly GCF_034530775.1. Classification (NCBI taxonomy): domain Bacteria; kingdom Bacillati; phylum Cyanobacteriota; class Cyanophyceae; order Nostocales; family Nostocaceae; genus Nostoc; species Nostoc sp. DedSLP04. The sequence goes on from NZ_JAVRCL010000048.1 coordinate 5,169, forward strand.
TACTACTGGTGGATGAATAACCGAGTTCAAAACCTATACCATCTCTCTAATTTGGTGCAACACAATTAATGTCGGGTTTAAATCCCTCACTCATTTATTCTGAATTCTGAATTCTGGCGTATCTGTTTTCTTCTCTTGAAATTATTTGTTTTAGCTTTTAGTTTAATGAATCCATGCCATCCCTGAATTTGGCGATCGCCCGTCTCGTAAATACTGGCACTGACAACTTCGCCATTTGGGTGGTCAAGGCTCCATATCCCAGTGGCTACGTTTTACACGACTGTGTATGGCCTGTTGAACTCACCCAAGTCTGGCAAGAATGGCAGCAGATGTTTGCTGGTCATGGTCGCCTAGATATTTCCCCAAACTCAACATCTCAAAAGAGCAACCCATTCCCCATAGACTGGATTTCACCTCCTTCAGGTCAACCTACTGGCCCCTACAGCAGTCGTCTGATGCAATACTTGGGAATGAATTTATGGCGCTGGGTATTTGACGGGCAAATTCTTGGTAGTCTAGAACGCAGTCGCGGTATTGCGATGGGTCAGCATACACGTTTGCGCTTTCGACTAGAAATTCGCGACCCGGATCTGATCGCTTTCCCTTGGGAAATTATGCAGCGTGAGCCTGGTCAATCGGCGATGTCTCTCTCACAAGATTTGCTATTTAGTCGCACCAGCACTGAAGTTGACGCTTTACCGTATTTGCGAACTGACCAAGCTTTAAGTATTTTGCTGGTTTTAGGTCATGATGACAAGCTGCAACTAGAACAAGAAGCCGCTATCTTACAACAAGCTCTTGCAGATACGCCTGGTAACTCCCAAAGATATGCGCCTTGTGTAGTGAATAAACTCATTCAACCAACTCCACAACAATTGATTGATGAATTAGAAACCAAAGAATACAATGTTTTCTTTTACGCTGGACATGGTTTGCCAGACCCAGACGGAGGGTTACTGTTTTTGCGACCAGATATGCCCCTCAATGGCATAGAATTGGCGCAAGTATTGACTCGTACAGGTGTGAAACTAGCAGTTTTCAACGCCTGTTGGGGCGCACAACCAGCTGCTGTCGATCGTCAAGCTATCCCTGCCAGCAGTTTAGCAGAAGTATTGATTCGTCATGGTGTACCTGCGGTTTTGGGGATGCGCGATGAAATCGCTGACCATGAAAGCCACAGTTTTATTCAAGCCTTTACCGAAGCTTTGCGATCGCACAAGCCAATTGATGAAGCCGTAGCACAAGCTAGGCAAGAGTTGTTAACACTGTATAAATTTAATCAACCTGCTTGGACTTTGCCTGTTCTCTACCTGCATCCAGATTTTAATGGCGAACTTATTAAGAATCTGGATGAAGGTATTACCGAACTTCCAGATACAGCCATTCCTGAGGTCGGTTCCTCGCTTCCGACTGCAAGTTTACGATCGCTGACTCCAAAAGGTAAAACCTGGTTACTGCGTTATGGAGTTACCCGCATCGGCCGCACGAAAGATAATGATATTGTCATCCCCGAACCATCTGTATCCAAACGCCACGCCGAAATCTTCTGCCGCAATACTCTTACAGATGCTACACTGATGCGAACTTATTACTTGCAAGATTTTTCCACCTATGGGACAACCTGGTTTTTAGGCCCTAATGGCTGGCAACAAATCCTCCGAGAGGAAGTCCCTTTGAAATCGGGGATGCAGTTAAAGTTTGGAAGTGCCAGAGGTGAAACCTGGGAGTTTGTAATTGAAGACTCCTAGCAGAGCTATTGCATAAATGAATTTGAGTCTTTAGCATTAGCTTTTAAAATCTGTTTTTTTGGAGAAAAAATCAACATTTTTTGCGGAAATCTCCTCTGAGAACTTGTAGCTGTCAATACCACCAAATAATCATGAGGGAAGAAAATATGGCTCACAAAATTAATGGCTCAGACACTTTCTCATCTTTGCCATCTCAAGTAGATTTAGAGTTATTAGAAGCGTTACTAGAACCAGAGGATGCTAACTATCCCTGGAATCCAAGTGATCAAGATTCCGAAGCTTATTTTCAAGAACTAGAACAACAGTTCGGAATGGAAGATTTGCAAGGTGTTGAACTAATGAGGCGATCGCAAGATTTTTACGGACATCTAGATACACTTTGGTCTAGTATTACTCCGACACCTGACCACAATTATAACCGACAACAGGCAGTAGTGCTTAACCTTCAAGAAACATTACGTACAAATTTTTCTGCCTGTGTCCCCCAAATATTGCTCAACACCATCGCCACCAAAGCTGCTGAGATATTTGCTGCTCGCCAATTAATCAGCGAGCAACTGGTTGAGTGCGTTCAGACAGTACTACCAGCTTGGGGAACAGAGGATCTGATCGTTTTGGCTCGTCCTTTTGCTTACGCTATGCGAAGTAGCGAATCGCAAAATGCGGCATCCGCACTCAGTAATCTTCAAAATAGCGAGTGGACATCTTTATCAGAAGTAGATAAAGCAAAAGTTAGTTTAGCGATCGCTTCTTATGCTTTTACTGAACTTAACAAGTCTCAGCCAGAACTATGAATGGGGAATGGGGAGTAGGGAGTAGGGAGTAGGGAATAAGAAAAGTTTTCATTACACGTTGTGTTCGTCTAACCCGCGCTTTGCGTTCACCTTATTAAGAGGTGTCTTTTGCAAAGATGTTGGTTTCCCTTACGCAAAGATGTAGAGTCGAAAATCAACACTTTTGCAAGAAAAAGTTTAATGATTTTTATTTTTGTAAGTATATTTACCCCATAATAAGTTAACAGTACGCTGATTTTTAAATTAGGACATCTATCCTAAGAGGTAAATACTCAAATTGCTTATTTTCCCCCCTGCTCCCCTGCTCCCCTGCTCCCCTGCTCCCCTGCTTCTTCTATTTTGGGCCAAGAAATCGGGTAGCAAAATTTTGCGATCGCGTTGGTGACAGCGCCCGTGCCTTGAGAATTGCCGCCATCAAAAAGGCGTAAGATAACACTCCAACAACTACCAACAGCAAGGCATTGATTGACCCTGTAGCATTCCAGAGAGCGTGAAGCGCAGAAGCACTCAGATAACCAATAGACAGAATTTGCCAACTTCTACTCGGTTTGAGGACAGCCAACCCGATAAAATAACCCAAGTAGCCACTATAAGCCATGTGTCCGGCTACAGAGCCTAAAATTCGCGGAATTAGCAGTTGTAAACCTGCAAGTTGACCAGCAGCCCCTATACCCACCTGTTGCGTGACATTTTGAGTGATATCAGGCACATACTGACCGAGGGTTTCCAAGAGAGTGAAACCAACGGCAGAAGCCGTACCCAGGAGAATACCATCTAGAGGTTCCCAGATGCCGATGCGTTCTCGCCAAGGTGAAGACAACATTCTACCGATGGCAAAAGCCCCTAGTACAGGTAATGCCTTGAGTAATTCCTCCATCAACCCCGCGCCAAAAAACATCCGCACCAGTAACTCTGTGAAGGTGATAGATTCTTGGGGTGTGGGCAAGCTTCCAGGCAGGATGCCGCGAAATACGAAAATAAATAGATCCAACAGGGGACTGAGCAAAATCAGGATTGTCCCCAATGACGTAGCCATTAGCACCCACCAAGGCTTTTGTTTTCCGCAAAGTTGGTAAACAAAATAGTAGGCAGCAAAGGCGATGTAACTTGCGACAATCACTTGATTAGCTTGAGGGCGACCGACTGTAGCGAACATCAGCACCACAAAAATTACGGTCAGTATTCCCGGTACGAGGTAAGCTTTACTAGTTAAATCTTTACCAGTGGAAATAATTGGAAAAAGCTGGGTGAAGCTAACAGAATCTGGCTGCTTTAATTGCGTGTGGTTGTGGTAGTCCGTCGCTGAAGGCAGTGGTGTAACTTGGTTGACTGTCGTCGCCGGAGTCAGTGAGGTATACTCGCATTCAAAAATGTATTGTGGGCCATCAGCACCTAGAGAAATGCGATCGCCTGGGTGCAATTCCTGACATTCATATAAACGTTGTCCATTCAAATAAGTGCCATTAGCACTATTCAAGTCACAAAGCACCCAGCTAAATTTGCTATCTGGGGATAGAGAGAGGGGACGAACCACTGCATGACGACGAGATACCATTCGGTACATCATGGCATCCAAGACAACTTGGCAGCTGGGGTCGCGTCCAATTACCATCTCTTTACTGGGGGGCAGCGAGTAGCGAGATTCTGCTCCCAAAGCTGCCCCATTACCAGACACTAGCCGCAGAAATGCATTATGTCTTGCGTTTTTGCCTGTCATCGATAAGAAGTACGTTTCTAAACTAATTCTTCACATAATTTGGCAGCAGGACTAACCTTAGCCACATTAGCAGCAGCATTGCTAAATCCACTATAGCTTCACTTACTGCTAAGAAATTTAAAATTATTGGTGCAAAATTTCAAATTGTTTCATCTCATGTAAAGAAGTATTCCATCTGCTGAGAGTTTGCCCTAAAACTGGCTTGTTTGGCGGCTCAATCAGATTGTCTTGATGCTGTACTTTTGACATCGTAGCTGCAAATTAAACCCACTGCAATTTATTAAAAAATAGTATTTTTTACTGCATTTAGTTCCATTTCAAAAATATATAATTATTAGTCGTCTGTTGTCAGTTGTTTTTGGCAAAGCTCTTTTGGAGTAAGGAGTAGGGGAAGAAACTGTTATGAAGTGAACCAAAAGATTTCTAGTATCTTGTCTCAAACAACTGTAGTCAATTCTAGGTGTTCAATCTTAGTTCCAAGTACTATGAGGAATTCTGCTAGCCAATGTGGGTGAGCAGGCCAAGCTGGTGCTGTCACTAAGTTACCATCAACTATTGCCCGATCGACAGGGATATCAACATAGATTCCTCCAGCACTCTTGATATCTGGGCTACAAGCAGGGTAGCCAGTACATCTCTTGCCTTGCAGTACATCAGCAGCTGCTAATAACTGCAAGGCGTGGCAAATGGCAGCAATCGGTTTATTCGCTTGGGCAAAGTGACGAGTGATTTCTAGCACCTGCTGATTGAGGCGGAGATATTCTGGTGCCCTTCCTCCAGGAATGACTAAGGCATCATAGGTTGTGGCTTCTACTTCTGCAAACGTTGCATTTAAAGTAAAATTGTGTCCGGGTTTTTCGCTGTAAGTCTGGTCTCCTTCAAAGTCATGAACTGCTGTCCGCACCCGATCGCCAGCTTTTTTGTCGGGGCAAACTGCATGGACAGTGTGTCCCACCACTTGCAATGTCTGGAAAGGAACCATCACTTCATAGTCTTCTACATAGTCGCCAACAAGCATCAAAAGTTTCTTTGCAGCCATATATTTGTTACCCTTACCTATTAGTCATCAATAGTTGTTTATAAAGTAGATATTAATTTAGAGTCAGCTTTTTTCGGCGTTAGTTTATATACGAGTTTTTGATACTTAACATCAATCACTGTTCTATCATGTATCATTTCAGAATGACAAATTAACAAAAATTAATACATATTACAGGAACACGACGATAATTCAACGATCGCGATCGAATCGCAAATTAAAGCAGATTAAATTCTGCGATCGCTCTCGGAAAATTTTTGTTTTCATGTCCTGGCTGGCTGAGTTTAATCAAAGCAAAACGCTGTAAGGGTGTTAAAGCTGCCCAACGTTGCTGTGTCAGGGTTACACCTATTTCTTGAGCTTTTCCCTGAAGGCTAGCTGGTACAGTGGCAGAATCTAGCCATGCAGGATGAGGCTCGATGGGCAATTTTGCCGCTGGTACACCTGTGTGTTGTATGATTAATTGCTCGATATATTCGCGGTAAGAGTGAATTTCCGTTTCTGTAGTGCAAGGTAATTCCACTAAAGCTTGACGCTCATCTGTCGTCATTTGATTCCAATCAGGCAATTTTAGCTTGATGCCACAAGTATCTAATTTACAACGCACCTGCATGGGGATGCAACGCAGAGAATCAACAAAGTCTGCTTCAAATTGAAAGAAATCTGTCACGTCGCTTCGCTCCGAATCAAAATTCACGCATTCAAAATTAATAATTTATATTGTTGCTTAACAAACCCAAAATTGCTGTACCTTTAAAAGTGGTCTGTATTCCATGCAATTGAGAACCGCTATAGTTTATTAGGCATTTTATTTAACTTGCATCTTTAGAATTACTGAGACGAATTATTAAATAACTAATTGATAAAGCAAGAATAGCTATACCTAAGCCAATTATATCAATTCCTGGAACTTTTTCTAAGTCAAGAATAATAATTTTTCTAGCAACAGCTATTAAAGAAGTAACAATAACTAATTCAACCTGAAAAACATGTCGTCGGAGATAGGCGGTAATATTTTCTAAGATTTCTAAAGCAATCAAAATATTTAAAAATAAACCGAAAATTTTATACAAGGTTGAGTTAAATTTCCCATAAGGAACTGTAAATAACTCTTTAAAAATAAAAATTCCTAAATCTCCGATCGTTACCAAAATTACGACCACCATAAAAATAGATAGAACTTTAGAAACTAGCACTTCTATATTTTCAATGATGTGCATGAAGTTCTCATCTGTGGTAGCTCTGACAATTCGCTTCATTAGCTTTTTCATCTGCTGCACCCAATTCTCAAATAAAAGAAAATCCCATAGATAAATCTAAAGGATTGGAAATAATTGACAATTTTTTGTAAATATCTCTGCTTTTTTATTCTTTATCCATAGCGAAAATAAACTTTAGTAAAATCCCTTGTTACTAAAAATTTAGCTCTTTAAATATAGTAATTGGTAACAGTCAAAATTAGAGAGTTAGAAAAAATGATAATAACTATTGACTATTGATTATTGACGAAATTACCTGTTGCTGGTTATAAATTACCACTTCCGAGCTACACTTTGCAGCTTACTATAGGACTCATATTTGATTGCGTGAAAAAAACTCAGTACACCTTTATTCCTTCTTCCCAGTCCCCAGTCCCTAGTCCCTAGTCCCCGGCCTTTACGAGTAATTCTCCGAATCAAATCGGATTGCTATATTGTGAGGACTGGAGTTGATAATCTTTGATGGGAACTTCCACCGAAATTGGTATCAGCTGCACAGCACAGGCTTTTAATTCTGGTTGCAGCGAATCGGGGCAAGATTCTGGATGGGTGAGGGCGTTGGCTTCGGCATTATCTGCCCACAGCGAACCCCAGTGCATAGGGACAAAAACTGTACCAGGTGCGATCGCTTTTGTGACTTTAGCAGGAAACTTCGCTTTACCACGACGCGATCGCACTTCTATATACATACTATCGGCAATACCTAACCGAGCAGCATCACGAGGATGAATTTCGATAAACGGTTCGGGATGCATTTTGCAAATTTTTTCAATTCGACCGGTGCGTGTCTGCGTATGCCAATGTCCGTAAAGTCGTCCAGTAGTTAGTACAAACGGATAATTTGGGTCTGGTGGTTCCGCCAATCCCTTGGAGTAATATGCCCCAAATCGAGCGCGTCCATCAGGGGTGTGAAAGCGGAGATTGGTGTAAAGGCGTTTGGAGTTAGGAGTTTGGAGTGAGGAGTTAGGAGTTGAAGATTCTAATTCATAACTCCCAACTCTTAACTCATAACTTTTTTCTGGGTGAGGCCATTGCGTCGGGCCTTCTACTTGTAATTGCGCGTGACTGATACCTGTCATATCGCAGGGGCGATTTTTAGTTAGTTTGACAAACTCAGCGTAAACTTCCGCCGAGTTAGCAAAGGCAAATTCTCTCTCAAAACCTAATCTACGTCCAACTTCGGCAAAAATTTCCCAATCGGCTTTCGCTTCTCTTGGCAGTTGGCGAAATGCTTGACATAAAGTTACCATCCGTTCGGAGTTTGTCATCACGCCAGTTTTTTCACCCCACTGGGCTGCTGGTAGTAGAACGTGAGCGTAGGCAGAAGTTTCTGTGGGATAATATGCGTCTTGGTAAATAGTGAAAGGCGATCGCAACAATGCCTTTTTAGTCCGCTCTAAATCTGGCATACTCACAGCCGGATTAGTAGCTGCAATCCACAGTAACCCTACAGCATCATTTTCTAACCCAGTAATCATGTCCCAAGCAGTCAAACCGGGATTGGGCGAAATTTGTCCTGGCTTGAGTCCCCAAAACTCCTCAACTTCTGCACGGTGCTGGGGATTTTTCACCGCCCGATAACCCGGTAATAAATGCGCCAAACCTCCGGCTTCCCGTCCTCCCATCGCGTTCGGTTGACCTGTGAGGGAAAAAGGGCCAGCCCCAGGTTTGCCAATCTGTCCAGTCATCAGGTGCAGGTTAATAATCGTTCTAACCTTAGCCGTCCCTTCTGAAGATTGATTTACACCCATTGACCACAAAGACAGTACTCGCTCAGATTTACCCCAGTAACGTGCTGCTGTTTCTAAATCTTCAATACTGATTCCACATTGACGAGCTACCACTTCTGGCGGATAGTGGCGAATAACCTCAGCATAAGCGGGAAAGTTGCTGGTGCAGTCCTCCATGAACATCGTATCAATGTAGTTCCAGCGCATCAACAAATGGGCGATGCCGTTCAACAAGTCGATATCTGTACCGGGACGAATGGCTAAATGCAAATCAGCGGCTTCTGCGGTTGGTGTGCGACGGGGATCGACCACAATCATCTTGACTTTGCGGTTCTTTTTGTGATACTTTGCCAGTCGATTGAAAACGATGGGGTGACATTCGGCTGTATTAGTACCAATTAAAAATGCACAGTCGGTTAACTCCAAGTCATCGTAACAGCATGGCGGCCCATCTGCACCAAAGCTTTGAATGTACCCAGCCACAGCACTAGACATACATAAGCGAGAGTTGGCATCAAAATTATTAGTACCCAGACAGCCTTTCATGAGTTTCTGGGCTATGTAGTAATCCTCAGTTTGAAACTGACCGGAACCATACATACATAAGGCTTCTGGCCCTTGGGTGAAACGCACGGTTTGAATGCGTTTGGCGATCAGATCGAAAGCTTCATCCCAACTAACGCGGCGAAACTCTCGATCTAAGGAGTCTCGCACCATTGGGTAATGTAATCTATTTTTATCTAAAGATTCTGCGATCGTTGCACCTTTGACACAAACCATTCCTTGACTAGATGGATGGGCTTTATCACCCCGCACCCGCCAAGTCGGATTTCCTTGACTATCTCGATTAGTTGCTTTGCCAAGTTGGGCTGGAGGTGAAACTTCTAAACCGCAGCCAACACCACAGTAGGGACAGAGAGTTTTGGTAAATTCACTCATGGCTGTTGTACCATTTTGTTATTTTGATTTTGCAACCTCAGATGTAGCGCCAGGTTGAGAAATTTGTATGTTAGGCAAACTCTTTGAAACGAATGGCACGCTTGTAAAGCTCAAAGGGTTTTGTCGTCTTGTTCCCAGCCTGGAGGCTAGGAATATATTTAAAGTGGGCTTCTGCCTCTTATCAAGCTACTGGAGGCGGAGCCTCCCAGAATGGGTTAAGAGCCTAGAGGCTGGGAACTCGTCATGTATCTTTTCTTAGTGCCATTCGACTAAAGTCCTTAGTACGAACTATGAGAATTTATTTGCTTTATTGCCTACTTTCTATTTTCAAGACAGGTCTATTCTTCAGTTAAGAAGATAGGGTTTTTCGTTGCAGTTTCTGGTAATTCACCTTCAAATGCAGGGGCAAAGGAACCTTTTGGTTCTTTGAGGAAAAAGGCACACATAAAAGCACAGACTAGTGCAGCTAAACCCATTGTGGAAAATAGTGTGGGAGTGTCGGTTAAGCTGAAAATTGTCAGGTAAACTACACCGCCAAAATTACCGTAAGCTCCCACATTGCCGGCAATTTGTCCAGTGGCTTCTTTCTTGATTAGGGGAACGATGCTGTAGGTTGCACCGCAGCCAGCTTGGGCAAAGTAAGCGGCAACCATTGTCACTGCGATCGCTACTGGAATCGGCCAGCTACTACTAATAAAATGTGCTATCAAATAACTAACACCAATGCCAGCGCTGATAATTGTCATTGTCCATTTTCGGGAGTTAAATTTATCAGAAATTAAGCCACCACTGGGACGAGAAACCAAATTTAAGAATGGATAGGTAGCGGCAATCATTCCAGCGACAACATGTTCTAAAGCAAAGGTTTTTTCAAAGAATGCTGGAAGCATAGAAACGACTGCCAGTTCGCTACCAAAGTTAGTTATATAAGTGAATTCGAGTATGGCTACTTGACCAAATTGAAAGCGTTCGGATGGAGCATAAGTTTTCTTGCCAATTAAAAGTTCTCGGTTTACTTGCCAAGCTTTGTAACTTTGGTAAGCAAATAATCCTGCTAATAGTAACCAAATCAAATACATTTGGCTCAAAGTTAGGAAGTGAATGTTCTTTTGTTCCAAACGCCAAGCCAATAAACCCAAGGCAAAAATTAAACCAAAATTCGAGACAATCATCGCCCAGAAGCTTTTAACACTGGTTACTTCTAGAGAACCATTTTTCTTAGGTTTCTTGTAAACTTTACCTGTGGGCGTATCTTGGACGTTGTTGTAATAAATTACGCCGTAGATAGCTGCAATAATCCCTGTAAATGCGATCGCAAATCGCCAGTTAGAAGCACCACCAGCGAAAAAGCTCGTGGAAACTGCAAGTATCGGTAAGGCAAACTCTGCGCCAAAAGCCCCAAAGTTACCCCAACCGCCATAAATACCTTGAGCAATTCCCATCTCCTTCGGCTGGAACCATTCGGACACCATACGGATACCCACAACGAATCCAGATCCGACAATTCCCATCAGCAAACGGCTGATGACTAGTTGATTAAAGTCTTGCGCTAGCGCCGTCGCTAAACAAGGAACAACCGCAAACATTAGCAGCATTGAGTAGGTGATTCTGGGGCCAAAACGATCCAGAAGCATCCCAATAATTAGTCGTGCGGGAATTGTGAGGGCAAGGTTACAAATGCCTAAAGTTTTGATTTGTTCTGGTGCTAGATGTAGTTCTCTGCCAATGGTTGTAGCGAAGGGGGCAAAGTTAAACCAACAAACAAAGGTGAGGAAGAAAGCAAACCAAGTCTGATGTAAGATGCGGTAGCGATCGCTAAATGAAAATAAGTTTTTAAGCATTCCAATCTTTCTAATTGAATAAAATACGGTAAAGAGGTAGCCGAAGTTGAGCCTTTAAAGTCGAAGGTTAAGCCTTAAAGGTCGAAGGTTAAGTCTTAAAGGTCGAACATTAAGCCTTAAAGGTCGAAGGTTAAGTCTTAAAGGTCGAACATTAAGCCTTAAGGTTTGAACATTAAGCCTTAAAGATCGAACATTAAACCTTAAAGTTTGAACATTAAGCCTTAAAGATCGAACATTAAGCCTTAAAGTTTGAAGTATGAGTCTTGCCCAATGCCCAATACTTCGACTCCGCTCAGTACAAGTGCCCAATGCCCAATGCCCAACTAGCAGTTACCAACTAGTAAGGCTTCTTGCTTGAGTTTTGCCCCAAAGTTTTTAATCAATAAATCTTGCAATAATGGCTGCAAGTCTTCGCAGGGTACGCCTTTGATGATGCAAGTTCCCAAATGGGCATCTTTGCCAACTTTGCCGCCCATATATATGTCAACACCTTCTAAGGTTTTGCCATTTTTGCGAGTTTTAGTTCCCATCAAGCCGATGTCTGCAACTTGGGGTTGTCCGCAGGAGTTAGGACAACCTGTCCAATGAATTCGCACTGGTTCGGTGAAGGTTAACTCTTCTTCTAAGGTTTTAATCATTGCCAGGGCGCGGTTTTTGGTTTCAATGAGGGCAAAGTTGCAAAATTGTGCGCCTGTGCAAGATACTAGCGATCGCGTCAGCAAACCTGGATCGATAGAAAATCTTTCCAGCAAAGGCTCAGTTAAAAATGTTGCTAAACGTGAGTCAGCAATATTGGGGATCACAATGTTTTGCTCAACTGTGAAACGAATTTCACTACTGCCGTAAACTTCTGCTAGACGGGCAATTTCAAACATATCTTCGGCATACAACCGACCGACAGGAATGTTCAAGCCTGCGTAATTTAATCCTGATTGTTTTTGTTTATATACCCCGATATGGTCGCGTTTTTCCCAGTCAATCTCGTCTTTAGGTGCTGCGGGTAATAATGATTTACCCAAACGGTTTTCTACTTCTGCGCGAAACTTATCTAAACCCCATTCATCGATTAGCCACATCAAGCGCGATTTTTGCCGATTAGCACGCGGCCCACAATCGCGAAAGACTTCCAAAACCGCTCTACATACAGTTACTACATCTTCTGGAGCCACCCAAGCATTTAAAGGAATCGCCGCCTCACAACGTTTAGCTGAGAAAAAGCCACCAACTATAACGTTAAAGCCAAAAATTTTGTCGTGGGAATCAGCAGAAGGGAAATTTTGCTCCCCTGCTTCTTTAAATGCTGGAACAAAAGCTAAATCGTTAATTTCAGCGTGAACGGAATTGTCTCTTCCACCTGCGATCGCAATATTAAACTTGCGTGGTAAGTTGCTAAATTCTGGGTTTCCTTCCCCTTTATTGGTGAGCATATCTTGAATTTGCTGTACCAACTCTCGCGTGTCGTACAATTCATCTGCATCTAACCCCGCCACGGGATCGCCTGTGATATTGCGGACGTTATCCATTCCTGACTGAACGCTGGTTAAACCAACTGCGTGAAATCTATTAAAGATATCTGGTAAATCTTCAATTCTGATCCCCCGTAATTGAATATTCTGTCTGGTAGTAATATCAGCGCAACCATCATCACCGTAACGTTGCACCACTTGAGCTAAAACACGCATCTGGCTGCTGGTAAGAATACCGTTAGGCATCCGCAACCGCATCATAAACTTGCCTGGGGTAACTGGGCGAAAAAACACGCCTACCCATTTGAGTCGATGATCGCGATCTGTTTCGTTCATCGCCTCCCAACCCAAGGCGGCAAATTTCTCTATCTCACTCTTGATGGCGAGTCCATCTTTTTCTGCTTTTAATTTCTCGAACTTATTAAGGCTAGTGGTAGTTGCTGTATCTGTCATGAGTTTGAATCTCGTTGCAAATTACTGATACGATCGGTAACTGTGGTCATAATTTCCCAATTCCAATCAATCCGTAGTTACATCAGGTGCTGTATCTGCGAAGGTTAGGGAATAAAAATTTAATATTTAACTACGGCTGATTATTTTTACTCAAGAACATTCCAACGCGAAACTTCAAATCCGTGGTTAGTTAAGGAAAATTTGTGACCATTTACATCTTGGGAATTTGTCAAGCAGGTTTAGATAATGTTCATGTAACAATTTCGATACTCATAACTTAAAGTGACTTTTGTGTTAAAATCGTATAAATTGTTACGATTTTCGGAAAAGTTTTTCAAAAAATGCATGAATAGTATGCATTACTTGCATTAAAGTCACCCATAAGCGATGTAGCGCCCTTAATCAACGGTATTTGAGAGGACTGAAGTAATTTTGGATCGCCATAGACTAATCTCAAATCTAAAATCCAAAAGTAAAAGGGACTGGGGACTGGGGACTGGGGATTAGGGATTGGGGATTGGGGATTAGGGATTGGGTGTCAAACCCTTAAAATTATGGTGGTTGCTCATTACCCACTAGCAAATTTTAAAAAACTTTTGACTACGGGCCTAGTACCCAGTACCAAAGCGGCGTTCCTCCCCCACCAACTTTTATGTATGGTGGGGGACTCTGACGTTCGCTAACGCTACGCTATCTCCGCGACCAGTTGAATTACAGATGTTAGCTAAAACTTAGATATTATTTCAGCAGTTATGAAACGTCGTGACTTTATTAATTGGGTAGGTTTGGGCTGGATTGCGAGTTCTCTACCTGTAGCGATCGCAGCTTGTTCTTCTCAAACAACTCCAGCATCTAAAGATTGGCAAACAGTAGGTACATCAGCAGATTTAGATAAAACAGGTCAATTGCTGGCAAAAAACTCACCTGCTGGGCCTGTGCTGGTAGTCGGCACATCTAAAGCCGGAAATCTAACTGCTGTTGACCCTACTTGTACTCATGCAGGTTGCACTGTAGCATGGAAAGCAGATGCCAAAAAATTCACTTGTCCCTGTCATGGTTCGGAATATGGAGCCGATGGTAAAGTGCAAAAAGGCCCAGCAACCGACCCTCTAAAAACTTACGCCGCTAAGATTGAGGGCAATTCGGTTGTAGTTAAGCCAAGCTAGTGGAGGCAGGATAGCGCATGGGTACTGGGTACTGGGTACTAGGAGAATAACCAATCCCTAATCCCCAGTCCCTAATCCCCAGTCCCTAATCCCCAGTCCCCAATCCCCAGTCCCTAATCCCCAGTCCCCAATCCCTTTTACGCAAGATATTGTGAGTAATATCAAACAGCTTTTGGTACAAGCCGAGGCAGCACATAATGCCGCTGATTGGTCATCACTAATTCAATATTTGCAACAATTAGTTTTAGGGGCAGACTCGGAAGATCCAGAAATAGTTAAAAATCGAGAATATCTCCTAAAATTAACACTCTCAATGTTAGAGATGGGAGATTTTCAGCAGCGATGGGAAATTACCAAAGTGTTGACTCGCCTGGGAAATATTGCTATCCCACCTCTGATTGAGATATTAGAAGATGAAGACGCAGAAGACGAATTGCGCTGGTATGCAGCAAGAACTTTAGGTGAATTTAAACACCCAGAAGCGTACGCTGAAAGCGTTGGCGAAGTCATCGCGTCAATAGTTGAATTGTTGAAAAATGATGAGAATGATGAACTCAAAGCGATCGCATCTACAGCACTGGGACAAATGGGTACTGTTGCGATTGCTTCACTAACTGAACTTCTATTAGATGAAAATACACGATTGTTAGCAGTGCGATCGCTTTGTTGTATTCGGCAACCAGAAACCATCATGCCGCTGTTGAGTGTAGTGCAAGATCCACAAGCAGCAATCCGCGCCGCTGCAATTGAAGCCCTCAGCAGTTTTCATGACGAACGCGTACCGCCAGTATTGTTAAAAGCTTTGGACGATCCCGCCGCCACAGTGAGGCGTGCAGCAGTGCTTGGTTTAGGTTTTCGCCCCGATTTACATCAAGCATTAGATTTAATCACGAGACTGCAACCCAAACTTTACGACTTTAACCTTGATGTTTGTTGTGCAGCCGCAGTTACCCTTTCTCGGATTGGTAGTGATGAGGCTGCTAAACACTTATTTGATTTGCTGATTTCACCTCAGACACCGATAACGCTGCAATTAGAAACCATCCGCGCTTTAAGTTGGGTGGGAACATTATCGAGTTTGGAATATTTGCAAACAGCACTGAATCAAAGTACATCCGAGACAGTGTGGCAAGAAATTGTCACAGTTTTGGGACGAGTCCAAAAACCGCAGTTAACTACACCATCTGCGGAAATCTTACTGCAAATACTGCGATCGCCACATCCGGCCACAGAGATTGCTAGCATCAAAAGTGCGATCGCTTTATCTTTAGGACAGTTAGGCGAAATGCAGGCAATTGAACCATTGATTTCCCTGTTAGCCGATCTTAATGCATCGGTGAGACTACATGCGATCGCAGCACTGAAAAATCTGAATGAGGAAGCCACACATCAACAATTGCAGCAGTTAGCGAATAATGACGCAATCACACCAGATTTAAAACAAGGAATAGCGATCGCTTTAGCCGAATGGTAAATTTCAGCGTCAACTTTTAATCGCGTAGCGTCTCGTAAAGTCTGCGGCATAGCTACGCTTAGGGCGCTGTCTCTTTTAGATAAGAGAAGATTAAAATCCTTATTACAAACCTTTAATTATTTATGCCATCCTATTGAACTGATAATAAAAGTATTCCTTAAGTCTAAAGTAAGACACATCTGGAGTATGAAGTTATAAGTTTTCAGGTGAAATAAGATTGTGAAGTATTCTTAATAGAGTCTCAACAGCAAGCAGCATCTGGCTGTATAGAGTTTTTAGTTCATTTATATCAAAATAACTAAAAGCTAATGTAAAAAAAGTAATTATATTTATTCAGGTGAAAATCCTGTTTAGCTTAGCGATCGCTTGTACTTCTTAGGTTAGTCTGTTTATCTAATTACAAACTCTATTCTATAATGTGGAGTTTTCTCACACTTATAGAACTCATATCTGATTTTTGAACAAGATTTCAGATAAAACCCCGATATAACAGGCTTTTCAGTCTCAGTATGTTTTCAGAAATAAAATCGGAGTCCTATATAAACTAACCTAACTTGAATGCCAAATTAATTCCTGGGATATAAGTGATTTTACTCTTATGGTAGAAGTCCGGCGAAAAACTAACACTTATGCTATCTAACAGTAACAAAATGATTCACAATAAGTAATTAGTAAAAATAGGATAGATAGAAAGTAAGTGTAATAATATTTATTTTCTATATTTGAACAAGCGATTTTGTTCGTGAATTCTTAATCCTAAAGTAGTAATTACTGATTATGAGTTATTTTGCTTAATGTGACAAAGAATAAGTTGTTGGTGGTATTTTCAAATCCTTTCAACTTTTCCAGAAGAAGTTAAGTAAAATACTCTGCAATCTGCCTCGCCATAATTTACCTAATTTAGCAGTGGATTGAAGAGACAACATTGCTTTTGTAAATCAATCAACGATACAAATCTAGAACATAAAAGGAACCATAAGCATGAAGCCTTTCAATTTATCTAAAGCTGTTTTAGCTACTGTATTTGCCATCAGTTTCGCTTCTGTATCCTTACCTACTTTAGTTTCCGCCCAAAGTGGAGGTTCCGGCAGTGGAGGCTCTGGTGGCGGAAGTGCCGGCAGTGGAAGCTCCGGTAGCGGAAGCTCCAGTGGTAGCACTGGCTCAGGTACTGGAACTGGAGCTACAGGCACTGGAACCGGGACAACAGGCACTGGAACAACAGGCACTGGAACTGGGACATCAGGCAGTGGCTTAGGTACTGGAACTGGAACTACAGGTACTGGAACTGGGACAACAGGCACTGGAACCGGGACAACAGGCACTGGCTTAGGTACTGGAACTACAG